>CAUVQK010000219.1:0-3495 GCA_963553705.1 uncultured Streptococcus sp. | reverse complement strand
TATTTTTAATCAAAAGAAGGGGCTTATTATGGTCGAATTAAATCTGAAAAATATCTATAAAAAATATCCCAACAGCGACCACTACTCAGTGGAAGACTTCAATCTTGATATTAAGGACAAGGAATTTATCGTTTTTGTCGGTCCGTCCGGTTGCGGGAAATCAACTACGCTGCGTATGATTGCAGGTCTTGAAGACATCACAGAAGGAACTGCCTCTATTGACGGTACAGTGGTCAATGATGTGGCGCCCAAAGACCGTGACATCGCTATGGTTTTCCAGAACTATGCCCTTTATCCACACATGACTGTCTACGACAACATGGCCTTTGGTCTCAAGCTGCGCAAGTACAGCAAGGAAGATATTGACAAACGGGTCAACGAAGCAGCAGAAATCCTAGGCTTGAAGGAATTCTTGCAGCGTAAGCCAGCCGACTTGTCTGGTGGTCAGCGTCAGCGGGTAGCAATGGGACGCGCTATCGTTCGGGATGCAAAGGTTTTCCTTATGGATGAACCTTTGTCTAACTTGGATGCTAAGCTGCGTGTTTCTATGCGGGCGGAGATTGCCAAGATTCACCGCCGTATCGGGGCAACAACTATCTATGTTACCCATGACCAGACTGAAGCTATGACTCTGGCGGATCGTATCGTTATCATGTCAGCGACCAAGAATCCTGCTGGAACTGGAACGATTGGACGAGTGGAACAGATTGGTACACCGCAGGAAGTCTATAACAACCCAGTTAATAAGTTCGTTGCCGGCTTCATCGGTAGCCCAGCTATGAACTTTATCCCAGTTAAACTTGAAGGGAATGAGATTGTCGCAGAAGGGCTGCGCTTGACTGTGCCAGAAGGAGCTCTCAAGGTTCTGCGGGAGAAAGGTTACGAGGGCAAGGAGCTGATCTTCGGTATTCGTCCGGAAGATATCAATGCGGAAGCTGCTTTCTTGGAAACTTTCCCGAATTCAGTTGTGCATGCTAAAATTTCTGTTTCAGAATTACTGGGAGCAGAGTCTCATCTCTACTGCCAAGTGGGTTCTAGTGAGTTTGTGGCGCGTGTGGATTCACGCGATTACCTAGAAACTGGTGCAGGAATTGACCTAGGTTTTGACCTCAATAAAGCGCACTTCTTTGATCCAGAGACAGAGAAGACGGTCTATTAATCAGTAGATAAATAACGCAGACAGTCCTGTCTGCGTTTTTAAAATGGCTGTTATAACAGCGTTTTTTACTGAAAGGTGATCAGATTTTTTCTTCTTTTAGTTTTCCGATAAGAATCTCAGCTGAAATGGTGGCATGTGTAAGCTGCTCCCAATTGATTAGATTTTTTTCAACATGAAAGAGTAAAGGAGTCATCTGCAGTAGGGCAGTTTTCTCCTTAGAATGCAGGGCATGTGTGGATTCTACGGTTTTTCTGGATAGAATCGTAAAGTGCTTCTGGAAGTGCTGGATGATATCTTGATTAGAATAATCTTTCTTGTCCAGATATTGAGTAGCTTTTTGACGAATTTCTTTCAGATGACTTTCTGTCGGGATGACTTTAATGATAAGCCCCTCTTTTTTCAATACTCGTTGAAATTCATGATAGTTAGCTGGTGAGAAGATGTCCAGTAAGACATCCATGCTTTGATCCTGAACGGGTAAGTGTGCCAAATCCCCGACGAACCATTTTACAGCAAGGCTCTGATCACTTTTGGCAGCTAGTTGGATAGAATCTTTGGATAGATCAAAAGCGTAAATTTCTTTGTTGGGGAATTTTTCCTGAATTTTTCGAGCATAGTAGCCCTCTCCGCAAGCGACGTCTAGAATGGTCTGTTCTTTAGGCAGGGTCTGCAGCAGATCCTGCAACTCATCTAGAATATGCTGATAAAAGCCGGCTTCCAAGATGACTTTTCTATTTTGAAAGCTCGTTTTGTCATAGTCTCTAGCTTGTTTGACCTGGGGAGCTAGATTGACATAACCGAATTTGGCGATGTCGTAGGAATGGCGATTAGGACACTTGAGGCTGTTTTCTTCCATAGCTAAGCTTTGCTGGCAGAGTGGACAGGCCAGGGCCGGAGCTTGGGCAAAGCGGGCAAGTTTTGGTTTCATAGGCGTTCTCTTTCTATTGTTTTTATAGAGTTGAATGTCCTTTCCTTGGTAAGACATAGAAAAATCCGATTATCTGAATCGGATTTTTATCTTTAGTAGGTCAGGACAAAGTATTTCTTCTTACCGCGGCGGATAACTGTCAGCTCGTCTTCCAGTTTATCTGAGACGTTGAGGACATAGTCTAAATCTTGGATGCGCTCACCATTGAGATAGATAGCGCCGTTTTGGACGTCCTCGCGAGCTTGCCGTTTTGAGTTTACCACGCCGGCTGTCACAAGCAGTTCTACAATATTGAGGTTGTCTTCTGCTCGGACCTGATAGTTAGGCACACCGCGCAAACCTTGTTTGAGTTCCTTGACAGATAGGTTTTTAATATTTCCAGCAAAGAGTTGCTTAGTGATATTGAGGGCTTCCTGGTAAGCTTCTTGACCGTGAACCAGACTGACCACTTCGCGAGCTAGGACTTTCTGCGCCAAGCGTTCGTGTGGTGCTGCTTCAAACTGCTGGCGAATCTCTTCGATCTCATTCAAGGACAGGAAGGTGAAGATTTTCAGGAAACGGATAGCGTCTGCGTCCATGACATTCATCCAGAATTGATACATTTCGTAAGGAGAAGTCTTGTCAGGATTGAGCCAGACAGCATTACCTTCTGACTTACCAAATTTTTTGCCAGTGGCGTCGGTAATGAGCGGAACAGTCATCACATGGCCAGTCTTGTCAGCCTTGCGGCGCAGGAGCTCTGTACCTGCTGTCATATTCCCCCACTGGTCAGAACCACCGATTTGCAGGGTTACGCCGTGGTTTTGATTGAGGATGTAGAAGTCATATCCTTGCATGATCTGGTAGGCGAATTCTGTATAGGAAATCCCTGTCTCAATCCGGCTCTTGACAGAATCTTTACTCATCATGTAGTTGACAGTGAAGTATTTACCAACATCGCGCAGAAAGTCGATAAAGCTGATGCTGCTGAACCAGTCATAATTGTTGACCATTTCGGCCTTATTATCGCCCTTTTCAAAGTCCAGAAAACGAGAAAGCTGATTTTGGATAGATTTCACCCAGCCTTCCACGGTTTCCTTGGTTTGGAGACTGCGCTCTGCATCCTTAAAAGATGGATCGCCAATCAATCCAGTTGCTCCTCCGACCAGAGCGTAGGGTTTATGGCCAGCTAGTTGCAGGCGGCGGCTAGTCAGAATGGCTACCAAGTGGCCTAGGTGCAGGCTGTCAGCGGTTGGGTCGTATCCGGTATAATAAGAGACTTGTCCTTCTTCTAAGGCCTTGCGTAAAGCTGCTTCATCAGTAGTTTGGAATACCAAGCCACGTTCTTTTAGCTCATCAAAAATGTGCATCATGTCTCTCCTATTCTAAAAGCCAAGAAATTGGCTTATCTATATTTTAAATTTATGTT
>CAUVQK010000218.1:0-3508 GCA_963553705.1 uncultured Streptococcus sp. | reverse complement strand
AGTTACTTACAGGCAGCTCTTTCCCACAGCGGTCTTGCTAGCTGCTTTTCTGCTCCTGATTTTTTCTGTCCAACCGGTCGGAGCAGAAGAAGCGGTAAGTTCGTCGACTTCTGAGGCGGCTGCTCTTACAGAGAATCCGGCTGTAAGTGATGCGTCGGTTGCCAGTCAAGCAGAAAGCTCTCCTGCAGAATCGGGAGAGTCAAGGGCAACTTCTGAAGAGACAGTGGAAAAGGCAGACCAAGCCTCTGCTGCAGCACAAGCTGCGGCTAGCGGACCAGAAGTTGTGCCCAATGTGGGAACTATTCAGGGAGAATCACAAGCCTCTCCCTATGAGGACAAGGAAGTTCAAGTTTCCAATGTAGTTGTGACGAAAACAGACCGCTATGGTTTTTATGTTCAAGATGTGACTCCTGATGGAAATAGCAGGACTTCTGATGCTCTTTATGTTGTTTCTAAAGAAAAAGTCGATGTCGGAGACAAACTTAGTCTTGAAGGACGCGTCAAAGAAGGCTACATGGAAGAGCTCAGCGTTCGTCAGGGGCAGACTTTCAACAAGCCAAGCGATAGCTTGACTATCACCATGCTTATCGCTTCCAAGGTGACCAAGGAAGGCAAGGCTGACTTGCCTGCTCCAGTAGACATCGTAGCCAATATGCCTCAGGATACGGTCGATAAGGATATTAATAACTATCAACCTCAAAGTGAAGCGTTGGACTACTGGGAAAGTTTAGAAGGAATGTTGACGACGGTGAAGAGGCCCCGCGTTTTAGGCCCGCAGTACCGTGGAGATATTTATCTCTTGCCGGAAAGCTACCAAGCCTTACCGCTAAACAATATCGGCGGCCTCAATCTTCGTCCAAACGCTCAAAATACAGCAACCATTCCAGTCTATGTTGGCAATAAATTCATTGCCAAGGCCAAGGATTATTTCAATGGCGATGTGGTCGGAGTCGTGACCTATCGTGGGAAGATTTACAAGTTGGAGCCGACTCAGCTGCCTGATTTGGTGGACGGTGGCTTGCAGAGACAGATCTCTCCTATCTATCCAAGCGAAGACAAGCTGACTATTGCTTCCTACAATATCGAGAATTTTTCTGCTAATGCTAAAAAAGGTGAAACACCTGAGGAAAAAGTGACTAGAATCGCTAATTCTTTTATTAATGAAATCCACAGTCCAGATATCATTACGCTCATTGAAGTTCAAGACGAGAATGGCAGTGTCAATGACGGGACGACCAGCGGTGTCAAAAGCGGTGAGAAACTAGCGAGCCGCATCAAAGAACTGGGCGGAAAAACTTACAAGTACACCGAAGTTGCCCCACTTGACGGTCAAGATGGCGGCAAGCCTGGCTCTAATATCCGCGTGGCCTTTCTCTACGATCCAAATCGGGTGAAGTTAGTCGAAAAAGAAGCTGGTACGAGTGACGAAGCAGCTAGCTTCTCTGGTGGCCATTTGGTTAAGAATCCTGCCCGGATTGCTCCAACAAATCCAGCCTTTACTAAGGTTCGTAAATCCTTGGCAGCTGAGTTTGAATTCAAGGGACAGCATATCGTTGTTATCGCCAATCATTTGAAGTCCAAGATTGGGGATGATGCCGTTTATGGCTCCGCTCAGCCAGCAGTTCAGCATACGCAGGCTGCTCGGATAGAGCAGGCTAAAATTTTAAATAGCTTTGTTCAGGAAGGACTGAGACAAAATCCTAACCTTAAGTTTGTGCTGACTGGAGATTTCAATGACTTTGAATTTTCCGAAACGGCTAAAGCACTGGCGGGTAATGAACTGATTAATCTTATGCAGGAGCATGATGCGGCTGACCGTTATTCCTATTTCTACCGTGGCAGCAACCAAAGCTTGGATAACATTTTCATTTCGAAGAACCTGGCAGGCAAGGCTGTCTTTGCGCCTGTCCATATCAATGCCTCTTTCATGGAAGAACATGGCAGAGCTTCAGACCATGATCCAGTAGTGGTGCAGCTGGACTTTTCTAAGGATGTTGCAGCTTCAACATCTGAAAGCTCCCAACCGTCTCAATCAACTGGACAATCTTCTGTAGCAGCAGATCAAGGAGTTCCTTCTCAGACCAATTCTCCATCGTCCAATCAAACTGGACAAGGTCAGACAGCTGGCAGCAAGAAGAAGGGACTCCCGCAGACCGGCCAAAATAACAGTATCTGGGCAGTCTTGGGATTGGCCTTGCTAATGTTTGCTTTTACTCTCAAAAAGAGAAGTCGAAATTAACTAAAATCATTTTAAAAAGTGAAATCAGGGTGGAATAAAGATTCTGCCCTGATTTTTTGCTTGCCTACTGCTTTCGCCCTAAAGTTTCATCTGTTGTAAAACACTGAAAATGAAACTGAAAAACAGTTTGTTTTCTAAAAAATAGGCAAATTAAGTCTATTTTTGCTTTAATCATGTTATAATGTAGTTAGTAATAAAACGTTTTCAGAGTTAAGAGGTTGCGCGATGGTTGAAGAGAAAATTGAAGAAGCAGTTGATTATGGAAAGGTAACGGGCATGGTCCACTCCACCGAAAGTTTTGGAGCAGTTGATGGACCGGGTATCCGTTTTATTGTCTTTTTGCAGGGCTGCCATATGCGCTGCCAGTATTGCCATAATCCGGATACTTGGGAGATGGAGACCAACAAATCTCAGCTGCGGACCGTGGACGATGTCTTGCAAGAAGCTCTCCGTTATAAGGGCTTCTGGGGCAATAAAGGCGGCATCACCGTCAGCGGAGGAGAAGCCTTGCTGCAGATTGATTTTCTGATCGCCTTCTTTACCAAGGCTAAGGAGCTGGGCATTCACTGTACATTGGATACCTGTGCCCTACCTTTTAGAAATACGCCTCGCTACCTGAAAAAATTTGACAAGCTTATGGCAGTCACCGACCTTGTCCTGCTAGATATCAAGGAAATTAATGAAGAACAACACAAAATAGTGACCAGCCAGACCAACAAGAATATCTTGGCCTGTGCCAAGTACCTATCTGACATTGGAAAGCCAGTCTGGATTCGCCATGTCTTGGTGCCAGGATTGACCGACCGTGATGATGACCTGATTGAGCTAGGTAAATTTGTAAAGACGCTGAAGAATGTTGATAAGTTTGAAATTCTACCTTACCATACCATGGGAGAATTCAAATGGCGGGAGCTGGGCATCCCTTACAAGCTGGAAGGGGTTAAGCCTCCGACAGCTGATCGGGTCAAGAATGCCAAGGAACTCATGCAGACTGAATCCTATACAGAGTATATGAATCGGGTGCATAATAGCTAATCTACTTTGAGTATGAATTAATGGGCTGGTGGGCTAACCAGTCCATTTTTCCTAAGAAAATGTCCTTCTGTTTTTGTGAAATGCCTGTAATTGTGGTAAAATAAATGCAATAAACATTATATAAAAGAAGAGGTTTATCATGTCTAAAATTTTAGTTTTCGGTCACCAAAATCCTGACTCAGATGCCATTGGTTCATCTTACGCATTTGCTTACTTGGCTCGCGAAGCTTATGG
>CAUVQK010000217.1:0-3529 GCA_963553705.1 uncultured Streptococcus sp. | reverse complement strand
ATACTTTTAATCCAAACTTCTGGTTTAATAGTTTCCTTAAAACACCAAAAAACCCACCCTTACGGGCAGGTTTCTGTTTTGTATTGTTCAGCTAGATTAAGCTTTACCTTCTCATTTCAATTCTTTAGCCAAGATACTCATGTTTTCTTCTAGATTCTCTAGGTAGTTTTTATCATTTTGGGGATCGGCTTCTAAAGGATTGAGAGTTTTTAGCTTGACACCTGTTGACTTGACGAGCGTTTCTGCCACTTTCGACGATGCATTGCTTTCGGTAAAAATCGTCTTAACTTTATAGGTTTTAACAAATTCTTGAATTTCAGTAAGCTGCCTTGCATTTGGCTCTTGTTCAGGAGAAATCCCTGCAATACCTAGCTGCTGCAAACCAAACCGCTTTGCTAAATACGAGAACGCAGTATGTTGAGTGACGAAAGTCTTTTGCTTAACCTTTTCAAAGATTGGTTGGTATTTTTTGGTCAATTCTTGAGCTTTAGAAATGAATTTCTTAGCATTTTTTTGATATATTTCCTTATGTTCTTTATCGAGTTCAGACAGCTTATCCGCAATAATCTGCGCTTCTTCACCAGCTTTTTCAGGATCTAGCCAGGTATGAGGATCGTAGAGAGTTTTTTCATCGATTCCTTCGCCAGCTTCCACGTCTTCCAAACCCGGTACACGCTCCAAGGTCATTCCTTCGGATGCTTCCAGCACTTTCACCTTAGATTTTTGCAAATTTGGATCTAGGCTCCCCGCCCATGACTCTAGGGTATGTGAATGATAGACAAAAACATCCGCATCATAGATAGCCGCTATATCATTAGCTGATGGTTCAAAAGAATGGATCCCTGTACTAGATTGAATCATGCGAACATCATTCAAATCACCAGATACTTCTTTAACCATGGCATAAACCGGATAAAAACTGGTCACAATCTTCAAACCTTTGGCTTGCTGTTCTTCTTTCTGAGTACACGCTCCCAGCATCAGAGCTAGTATACTCAGCATTAGTAATACTGCAGTTCTTTTTTTCATACAATACTCCTTCACCTCAGCTAATCAGTTACTTCTGTACTTGACACAGAAGTTGAAGAAGCAGATTGCAGCAAGGCTAGCAATTTTTCTACTTCTGCCATGATGTTATTATTATCCATAGTCCCTAAATTAAGATTATTTCGCAATCCTGTTAAGGTCTCAGTTGCATTGGATTTCAAACTTGGGTCCGTCGTCTTTCCAAGTAAGTCTTCCGCCTCTTGCAACTTAGCTTCTACTTTAGCAGTTTCAACTTGAGGTACTTCTGGCTCAGTTGGTGTTTCCTCTTCAACTTCTTCTTGAGGTTTCTCTGGGCTAACAGCATCCTCCTTGTCATCTTTTTTACCTAAAACATGATCACTTGCATTCCCCCATCCATCGCTAGACTGTGGTCGCTCATCTGGATGTTCAACATAATACTTGATAGTTGCAAATAAATCCTCTAATGTATAGCCATTAGGAGCTCGGTAAGTCTTATCATCGAACCAAGCAAATTTGATATTGTGGTAGTGATCCTTATGAGGGATAATCAGATTACCATTTTTTACTGCTACAGTATGCTCAACATTGTAAGGCAGACGAACGAGCGGTATCCGTTTCTCTCCTTGAACACGTTCGTAGATAGCAGCTGCACTTTCTCCACTTGGATTGGCTTTGGAATCATCTATTGGTGCAGGTGGAAGCAGACCTTTTTCTTTAGTATAGGCCTGAGCAGCTGCTTTTTCTTTAGCTGAAAGACTATCTTTTCCTATCCAGTGACTGTGTCCCATATGAGGGGTTACATAAGCATCTCCTTCGTCGCTGATAATATCGCGCGCATCAAAGATATATCCATCAGATGTCGTATATTTGTCAGCTAGCTGGGCCACTCGAACTTCGGTTTCAGTATACTCAATCTGTGAATTTGCTTTGCCTAGACGTTCTGGATGATTGATAGGCGCAAGAAATGCTAATAAGTCATCAATTAATTGCACCTTATCACTTGTTTCATCATTCAAACGCTTCACTAAATCATCCAAGGCTTGAAAATCTGACAAACGTCCCTTATTTTCTAGCAATTGCTGATGGGCCTGAGTCAGAAGACCATATACCTTATCATGAAACTCTTGATCTTTCGGTTCAACTGATTCTTTCTTAGCTTGCAGGACATGAGGTATGCTTTTCTGCTTCGCCAATTTATTTTCAATCGCTGTAATAATCTCTTTAGGCAAGTCTTTAGCTAAAAGATAGCGGGACACTCCTTTATCCTCTAGCACATAACCGTCAGCTATTTTCCTAACGACCTGCTGGATTAAATCCTTATCCAATGAATCCTCATGTTCCAAATTTAACTTTGGAGGAAGAATCGGTTTTAAAGCTGGTTGAGATGGAGTTAGTATCGGAGTTGGTATAGGTCTATAAGGTGTCACTCCTAGCATAGGTTTATTAGGCTGATTTATAAGAGGAATGGTCCGAGCAAGCTTTTCTTCCAATGCCGACATTTGTGTATAAGGAATAAAGTGATAATGATTACCATGCGGCACCGCTACTCCATTTTGTGTTCGACTAGTAATTTGTGCTGGATCAAAGATCAAGCCATCTGATTCAACATGACGCTGACTAAGTGGAAGATTATAAAGTTGCTGAAGGAGACCCTTAACATCTTCTCCTTGACTCGGTTGATAGTTGTTTGAAATCTGAGTAAAAGTAGGTTGTGTCTGTATCCAGCCACTGTTCCCATTATTATACGAACGGCTGACTACAGTACTAGCTACTTTTCCTCTACCTGATAGGTAAGCTTGAGCTGCAGCTAGCTCACTAGGCGACAAATCACTCTTTGGGATATAGTGAAAATGATCACCATGAGGTACAATATACGCATCTCCCGTATCCTCAATAATGTCTGAAGCATTAAAAACATAGCCATCATCTGTTGTATAACGGCCTTGAGCTCTAGCTGCTGCTACTTCATTGCTTATTTTCGTAACATTATGACCATGTTCCTGCTTTTGACGATTAATCTCTTCCTTACTGCGAATATTATCCGCACGAGCTATATCTTTCAGATAAACATAATATTGGCCATTAACCTTGATAACATATCCACCCTTGACTTCATTGACAATATCCTCAGTCCTAAGTTGATAGTTGGGATCTTTCATCAAAAGATCTTCGCTGAAAATAGCATCATATGGAACTTTCCCATTATAATAATGATAGTGATCACCATGAGAAGTGACATAGCCCTGATCAGTAATCTTGATAACAATCTGCTCCGCGTTAATCCCTTCTTTTTTGCTTACTTCGTCAGGCGTTAACTCCTCAGACTTTTGAACAGCTTGCTTACCATCAATATAGCTAACACGATTGGATTTTTTAATCGAACTGTTTGCCTGATAATAACCTAGCTGATGAGCAAAAAGACCCACAGTAGCAATGACAACAATTCCTGTTAAGTATTTCTTATTTTTTTCCATTGGATATCACTTTCTTTTTTGATTATACAGAATTCGCTAAAACTTAT
>CAUVQK010000216.1:0-3529 GCA_963553705.1 uncultured Streptococcus sp. | reverse complement strand
AAACCAGTACGAGTACTGGTTTTTTATGAACAATTTTTAAATTTTATTTTTTTGGAGACCACTGCCAGTCAGCTCCAAATTCTCTAAGGAGTTCAAAGGCAGCTTCTGGTCCCATAGAGCCGACGGGATATTCGTGGAGTGGGACTTCGTTGCTATGCCAAAGCTCTTCAATTTGATCAATCAGCTCCCAGCTGGATCGCACTTCATCCCAGTGGCTGAAGTTGGTTGAGTCATTGTTAAGGACGTCAAAGATTAATTTTTCGTAAGGATCAGGGGAAGCACCGCTGGCTGTTGCGTCTGTCCGATAGTCCAGAGAGAGAGGAGCTAGGCTGAAGCGCTCGCCGACCTCTTTGCCATTCATGCTAAGTGAGAAGCCCTCAGTCGGCTGGATATGAATGGTCAGAACATTTGGGGCTAATTCCTCACCAAAGATAGACTCCATCTGCTTGAAGACAATATTGACAAGAGTGCCTTTTTCAGTGAGGCGTTTACCAGTTCGGAAGAAAAATGGAACATCACGGAAACGTTCGCTATTTACGAAGAAAGCTCCTGAAGCAAAGGTTTCAGTCATGGAGTCAGGGTTGACATTAGGTTCACTCCGGTAGGAGATGTATTTCTTACCTTTGACCGTGCCTGACTTATACTGACCGCGGATAAAGAAACGTTTCAAGTCTTCATTATCGGGCTGCACCAAGCGCTCAAAAACCTTGACTTTCTCTGCCCGAATGTCCTCTTTGCTGAAGCTTTTCGGCTTGTCCATAGCTAAGAGTGATAGGAGCTGCAGAGTATGGTTCTGCACCATATCGCGCAGAGCACCGGACTGGTCATAGTAACCACCACGTTCTTCGACACCAAGCTTTTCTGCAAAGGTAATCTGGACATTGTCAATGTAGTCGCGATTCCAGATGTTTTCAAAGATAAGATTGGCAAAACGAATAGCGAAGATGCTCTGAATCATTTCCTTGCCTAGATAATGGTCAATACGGAAAATCTGCTCTTCATCAAAGGCCGCCAAGAGTTCTTCGTTAAGTTGGCTGGCAGTTGTCAAGTCTGTTCCGAAAGGTTTTTCGACAATCAGGCGTTCAAATCCTTTGCCGTCTACGATGTTTTCAGACTTGAGGTGTTTGGCAATGGTGCCGAAAAATTGCGGAGCCATGGATAGGAAGAAGAGTTTATTGTGCTCGGCTTGGTATTGTTCATTGAGTCGGTTTTGAAGCTTGCGCAGCTCAATGTAGTGCTCGGTATCCTGCACATCATGACTTTGATAGTAGAAGTGGCTGGCAAACTCTTGGGCTTGCCCTGGGCTGTCAGCTAAATCAGCGATTGCCTCGACGACGACAGACTCAAAATACTCCTTGCTCCAAGGCCGGCGGGCTGTTCCAATAACTGCAAAATGCTTGGAAAGATTGCCAGACTTATAGAGCCTGAAGAGGGATGGATAGAGTTTTCTTTTGGCCAAGTCACCGCTGGCTCCGAAAATTGTTACAATAACTTTTGAAGACATCCTGATACCTATTTTCTAAATGATGTCTCTATTTTATCACAATTTTTCTAAAGATTGTATTCAGAAATTCGGTTTATGAAAAGGGAGATAAATAGAAAGAATTTGACCGCTGCTTGAAACATATTCAAAGGTAAAAAATGAGGCTAAGACACGATTGTGCCAGCCTCGTTTTCTTTATTCAAATACCCGATAAACGTAAGGGTTGTCCGGTTTTTCTACCTTATCAAAGCTTTCAACTTCTAGAGTTGGCAGGCTTTGTCCCAGACTTTTATGGTAGTGCATGGTAATTTTTCCCTTGGCATGTATCCAGGTATTATTCTCGAAATGCTGGGTATTTCCAGTCGTCAAGAGGCCATAGACACCTGAGTCGGCGATACAATGGATAATACCGAAGCGAAAGAGAAATTGACTCTTCTGGTCGCTGGGGTCATTGTAGACAAACCCGGTGAACTCCAGCGTCTTGCCTACAAACTCGTCGGGATAATCGTAGATGACCTCCATGATTTCCATGTAGTTCTCAGTTGTGACCTGAATGGTATCTTGCTTGACATATTTCTTAGCGGCTGCCCGCATTTCTTTTTCGTAAGCCCCTTTGGTAAAGTAGGTGCTGGTGTCCGGCTTCAGGTATTGGCTGGTTGTGCCTTCGTCCTGCTGAATAGCAGTTGAAGTTCCCTCAGCCAGCGGGAAATGAAATCCTTTAGCCGAAACTGTTGTCGAATCCAAGGTTACAGTTGGAAAGAAGATTCCCACAAAAAGCGGAATGACAAGGAGCAGCACGCTGCCTAACTTGGCCCAGCGAGTGCTTAAATGACTGTGGACCTCCATCTTTTTCATCCAGATGATGAGCTGCACAACTGCTAAGACAAAGGACAGAATCATAGACAAGTATGCCAAATAGGAATAGTGGAGATTGATATATTGATTAAGCTTGCCCGTCAGCTGCAGATACATGGTGATCTCAAAGTAGCCGACTAAGATTAGAAATCGAATCATAGCACCACCCCCACAAGCCAAGAGTAAAGAAAGACGACGACGGTAACCAGGCTGATAAATTGCCAGATAAAGCGTGTCTTAAAGTAGTTTTTCATCATCAGCAGATTCTTGACATCTAGCATAGGCCCAATGACCAAGAAAGCTAAGACTGGCGATAAGCCGAAGCTAGCAATCAAGGAGCTCCCGATGAAAGCATCAGCTTCGCTGCAAAGTGAGAGCAGGAAGGACAGCAGCATGAGTAGGAGAATAGCAACTGCTGGTGTCGAGCTGATAGAAGTCAGGATTCTGGTTGGCACATAGACCTGGACTAGGCTGGCGAAGAGACAGCCAAAAACCAGATAGCGGCCTGTATCGAAAAATTCGTCAATGGCCTGCACAAAGACCTGAAAAAGCTTTTGTCCCTTACTGAGATGTGAAAAGTCATGCTCATGAACAGCCTTGCGATTTTCTTTTTGAATATTGCTGTCTGCAAAGAAGCCCAGAAAAATCCCTAAAAGAATAGCCACGACCATAGAACCTAAAGCACGAAGCAGAGCCATTCGGAAGGAATTACCAAAGGCTGAGTAGGTCGCAAAGAGTACGATGGGGTTGATGACCGGAGCCGTTACCAGAAAAGGCACAGCTGTGTAACTGGGAACTTTCTTTTCCAGAAACCGGTTTATAATGGGAACGATTCCGCACTCGCAAGAGGGGAAGACAAAACCAATCAAGCTTCCAAAGAAAATCCTGGCCCATTTGTTCTTGGGCAGGAAACGATAAACCTTGTCTGGCGTGACATACACCTCGATAAAGCCAGAAATGATACTTCCAATCAAGACAAAAGGCAGGGCCTCAATGATAATGGAGAGAAAGATGGCACCGGCTTGCAGGACACTGGCCGGCAGCTGAGAGAAGAAGCTCATTCTTTCTTATCCTTCTCGTTTTTAGATTTTTTCTTGTCTTCCTCAGGGAACTCTACCTTTTCCATCTTGGGCAGGGTCGCAAACTCCTCGAACATCTTGTCCAAATCATCTGATCTAGTAAATTTAACAG
>CAUVQK010000215.1:0-3551 GCA_963553705.1 uncultured Streptococcus sp. | reverse complement strand
AAGCTAGACTGGTCTATAAACTCAGTAATGGCAGCATCCAAGACTTCCTCACTTGGAAGGTCTTTCGTTGTTCGAATGGTTTCATAAATGCTTTCTTGATGTGCATCAAAGTAGGCAAATAGTTCTGACTCAAAGCGTAGAATATCGTCTACTGGCACACTGTCTAAGAAACCATGGGTCAAAGCATAGAGAATCACGACCTGCTTTTCAACCGGCAGTGGCTCATGAATCGGCTGCTTTAAGACTTCAACAGTCCTGCGGCCACGATTGAGCTTGGCCTGCGTTGCCGCATCCAAATCACTACCAAACTTAGTAAAGGCCTCCAGCTCCCGATAAGAAGCCAGGTCGATACGCAAGGTTCCAGCTACTTTCTTCATAGCCTTGATTTGGGCAGAGCCCCCAACCCGTGATACAGAAGAACCTGCATCAATAGCCGGGCGTACCCCAGCATTGAACAAGCTGTCGCTGAGGAAAATTTGTCCATCAGTGATTGAAATCACATTGGTCGCGATATAGGCCGAAATATCCCCTGCCTGCGTTTCAATAAATGGCAGAGCTGTAATCGAACCTCCGCCCAACTCATCAGAAACCTTGGCCGAACGCTCCAAGAGACGGCTATGCAGATAGAAAACATCTCCTGGAAAGGCCTCACGGCCTGGCGGACGACGGAGCAAGAGGGACAGTTCACGGTAGGCTACAGCCTGCTTAGACAAGTCATCATAGACAATCAAAACATGCTTGCCATTATACATGAACTCTTCTGCCATCGCTACACCAGCATAAGGCGCTAGGAAAAGCAAAGGCGACGGCTGTGAAGCAGAGGCTGTCACTACAATCGTATAGTCTAAAGCACCATACTGACGCAGCGTTTCTACCTGTGTACGGACTGTAGATTCTTTCTGACCAATCGCCACATAGATACAAATCATATCCTGACCTTTCTGGTTCAGGATGGCATCAATGGCAATGGTTGTCTTCCCAGTCTGACGGTCCCCAATAATCAGCTCCCGTTGTCCACGGCCAATCGGAACCAAGGCATCAATAGCCTTGAGACCTGTCTGCAAAGGCTCAGATACTGACTTACGCTGCATGACACCCGGAGCTGGTGTTTCAACTGGGCGTGTCTTATCCGTGACAATGTCACCAAGCCCATCAACAGGACGACCCAGCGGATCAACAACCCGCCCAATCAAGGCATCTCCCACAGGAACTTCCATGATTTTACCAGTCCGGCGAATGGTATCTCCCTCACGAATGTCTGTAAAGTCTCCCAAGATGATAATCCCAACATCGGTTGACTCTAGATTTTGCGCCATACCATAAGAGCCATTTTCAAAGATTAACAGCTCTCCGCTCATAGCCTTATCCAGTCCATGAGCGCGCGCGATTCCATCACCAATATAAGTGACGACCCCTGTTTCTGTGACGTCAAAATTTGGCTGGAAATTTTCAATTTGTTGCTTAATTAAAGCGCTGATTTCTTGTGCGTTAATCGCCAAAATTCACACCACTTTCTATTTCAATTTTTCTTTTACGACTTGCAATTGACGTTTTATGCTTGCATCAATTGTTTTGTTATTGGCAGAGATGACAAAGCCGCCAATCAAGCTGCTGTCCAATTCTTCCTTGAGCGAGCGAACCTTTAGGCCCATTTTCTGCTCAATAATCGGCCGAATCTTCTCCTTCTGACTGGCTGTCAAAGGCTGAACAGAGCGCAGCGTCACCTCAAACTCATTGCTGATCTTTTCAAGCTGGTGCTGACTCTCCAGCACAATCTCATAAAAGAGGTCCTCACGATGATTGAGAATGACAATTTCAATCAGATTATCAAGCAGCTGCGAACCAGAGTTTTGAAAGAGGCGCAGGCTCTTCTCTTTCTCATGGTCACTGATGCCGATATGTGACAAAAAGTCAGCAAGGCCGGTCTCCGCGAAAACAGCCTTAATCTGACTCAGTTTTTCAAAAACATCTTCTTGCTGACCTTTTTCAAAGACCGTCTGAACAAAAGGCAAAGCATATTTCTCAATGATTGCGTATTGCTTCTTATCCATCAGGCATCTCCTAACTGTTTGATATAGCGGTCAATGAGCTCGCTCTGAGCTTCCTTATCCAGCTCCTGACTCAAAATCTTACTAGCCAGAGTCACTGTCAAGTCAGCCACTTCTCCTTTGATGCTGCTCATAGTCTCTGCCTTATTTTGGGCAATTTCCTGATTGGCTTTAGCCTTCAGACGTCCTGCTTCTTCTGCTGCATCAGCTAGGATTCCAGCCTTGTTCTTCTCAGCTGTCTCCTTAGCTGTCTCAACAATAGCAACGGCTTCCGCAAGACTTCCTGCCAGAGCTTCCTCACGCTTTTGCGCCAAGTCTTCTGCCTTCTTACGAGCAGCTTCTGCACTATCAATATCGTCTGAAATCTTTTGAGCACGCTGGTCTAAAATCCCGACAATATTGCCCCAGGCAAACTTCTTCATGAGAAATACTAAAAGAAGAAAGGAGCCGGCAATCAGGATAAAGTTGCCAATAATTTCACCTATGGTTATGTTCATCTTATCTATCCTTTCTTTTTATTCTTCCCCACCATTAATCTTTTTACCAAGATACATAGATGTTAGCATGGTAAAAACATAGGCTTGGATACAGGAAATAAAGATGGAAAAACCAGTCCAAACCATGTTCATAATAAAGGCGATTGGATACCAAAATGCTGCTTGATTTGCCCACATGAGGAGCAAACCAGCCAGTACCTCACCTGCAAAAATGTTTCCATAAATCCGCAAAGCTAAGGAAGCAAAATTGGTGAACTCTTCCAAGATATTCATGGGTGTCATGATACCCGGAGTCACAAAACCTTTTAGATATCCTTTTATCCCTTGACGTCGGACTCCTTCCACATGACAGAAAATCGTCACCAAAAGGGAGAATCCCAAGTCAAAAGCGAGATTAGCCGTTGGCGATGTCCAGAGATTAAAGCCATTGGTTGTCTGAACCTTGGCCATCAATCCCAAGTTATTAGCCACCACTACGAAAAGAAAGAGGGAGAATAGAAAGAGCGAATAATTCTTCATATAATGCTCGCCAATATTTCCCTTGGTAAAATCCATGACAAAGTCATAGACATATTCCAGAGCATTCTGCTTTCGTGACGGCTTAATCGTCATCTTTCGACTTGCCCAATAAACAAATCCAAAAGTTACAAGCACCGTCAGCAGGGTCATGGCCAGCAGGGTCAAATCAAAGGTCACAGGACCGACATTGATAGTTGGATTGATACTTTCTTCCAACAGATGACACCCCCTTTTCTAAAGAGAATTCTTTCTTATTTGATAACAAAGGCCATAGCCAGCGTTACAAAGAAAGTACCTTCGACAAAGGCAATTCCCAAGATTAGGAGGCTTCTCAATTGACCGATAATTTCTGGCTGACGAGACGCTGCCTTAAATAAATTACTCATAATCAAACCTTCAGCAATTGATACGCCAAAGCAGGCAAAACAAAGTCCTAAAAATGTTAAATTCATGATGACTTCTCCTTAATATTTTTTAAATTACTTCC
>CAUVQK010000214.1:0-3564 GCA_963553705.1 uncultured Streptococcus sp. | reverse complement strand
AAGAACTTAATAAAAAAGAAGGAAGGTACTTATGCCCCAAGATACTCGAGACAAAGTCGTTAATGCCTTAATTGAGCTGGCAGAGCAAAATCCTGAAAAGTCTTATTTTACTTTTTCAGAGATTGCAAAACAAGCTGGTCTATCGCGCCAGGCTATCTATAAAAAGCATTTTAGTAATGTTGAAGACATTATCCAATACATCCGCCAGACAATTATGACTCCGTTTTTGCCCCTGTATGAAAGCTACGAAGAAGGAAATGGAGAAAATCCATTCTGTTTCTTTGCCCAACATATGATTCCTACCCTATATGAACATAGGAAATGGATGAAGGTGCTCTACACTACAGCTATTGATCCTTTCTGGAGTGACTATCTATCTACCTTCTTCACTCAATGGGTCGTGCAAAATTTAGACATTGACTCTAAAAAATTGGGAATTCCAAAAGAAATGGCTACGGAAATTGTTGTTAGATGGATTAACTCCCTCATTGAAATTTGGATTATCAAAGAAGAGCCTATGCCTTCAGAGGATTTCGCCAAGCTCTTCCTGAATGTGATTTCAACCCCTATGGATCAGTTTATAACACCTCACAGTGAATCCTAATTCAACTCAAAATTATGAAGCCCACCTAATTTAGGCAGGCTTTTTTTGTCTGTAAAATTTCTTACTCTCCCAAAGAAAAGAGAGCAGATAGTCTTCTGCTCTCGTCAACATATAAGCTATAAAATTAAGCACCAAGCTTCGTTTAATCTACTCGATAATAGAAGCTACCTTGTTCGTCAAAGCTATTCAGGCCAACTCCTGTCCAGATTCTATCTTGACCAACATCTGAATTATCTGTAAAGTTTTCCTTGTCTGCGACCTTAACTCCCTTAGGAAGAAATTCAATCAGAAAACCTCCGCTTTCTCCGCCGTAGACACCGCCAGCAGCAGTGCCATAATCTGTCAGAGAAGCTCCGTACAATTCATAAACACTTGAAACCAAACCCTTGTCATCAAAAACAAGCTGGTTGCCAGAAGCATCCTGCCAGGTTCCTTTAACGCTGGCATAATTGCCATTTACAAGTGCTGAAATGTCCATCGTTTCCTTCTTTTCCTTGGTTTTTTCTGTGCTCGCACTCTCTGAGCTAGTGCTGCCAGCCGCTGAAGATGCTGCTGCAGTTGATTGACTGGATACCTGCTCCACAGAACTTGATACTGAGCCAGTACTGCTAGCAGGCGTCTCTGATTGATTCGTAGCACTGCCCTTTGAGCAAGCTGTCATAGCTAATAAAGCAGCTCCTGCTAGTAAAAAAGGTAAAGCTTTTTTCTTCATTTTTCTCCTCTTTCTCACGGTAAGATAAATCATGTGATTAGTAACATTATAGATTATTTTATCGCTTTTTACAAGAAGAATTCTAGCAGCTGGGCGGGCGCAAAGCTACTGACTTTATTCATTCAGCTTCTGCCACATCCAGAACCCTGTAGATTGTTTTTGCCAGAGCTGCTTCATAATCAGATGCACCGTAAGGCTTATCAGTCGTGACGTGGGCTGTCTGCTGTTCTAAGTCCACAACCACATCTGACACTCCCTCCATAGACAGGAAGTGCTGGGTGACATGTTTGACACAATTTTGACAAGATAAGTTTTCTAATTGGACTCTTTGTTTCATAGATTCATTCCTCCGTATATTTCTTCATTTTAAAGCGTCCTAGACGCAGAGCATTGGCCACAACTGACACTGAGCTTAAGCTCATGGCCAGACCAGCCAGCATAGGATTGAGCAAAGGACCGCCAAAAAGATGCAGAAGCCCCATAGCAATCGGGATGCCTAGTGTATTGTAGGCAAAGGCCCAGAAGAGATTTTCCTTGATATTGCGGATGGTCGCCTGACTGAGCTTGATAGCCTTGACCACATCCTGCAAATCACTATGCATGAGCACTACATCTGCCGACTCAATAGCTACATCAGCACCTGAACCGATGGCAATTCCAACATCTGCCTGAACCAGAGCCGGCGCATCATTGATACCGTCTCCGACCATAGCCAGTTTTTCCCCAGCTTCCTGCAAGTTCTTGATAGCAGTGGCCTTGCCATCTGGCAATACACCTGCGATAACTTTTTGGATTCCAGCTTTCTGGGCAATAGCTGTCGCGGTTTCTTCACGATCCCCTGTCAGCATGATGACTTCCAGTCCCATAGACTGGAGCTCCTGCACAGCCGACAGGCTACTAGATTTCATCTCATCTGCTACCGCTAAAATACCAGCCAGCTGTCTATCTATTGCGACAAACATGGCTGTTTTCCCTTCCTGGGATAGCTCCAACAACTGTTCTTGAAAAGCACTGCTGTCAATGTTCTTTTCTTTCATCAATGACTCATTTCCCACCAGAAGCCATCTGCCCTCAACCTGAGCTGACAAACCTCGTCCAACAATGGCCTCAAAATGACTGACAGGCAGTAAGTCAAGTCCCTCCTCTTCAGCAGCTGCCAAAATAGCCTGAGCCAAAGGATGCTCAGAATGCTGCTCAGCGCTAGCTATTAGCTGCAACAAGTCGGAGCGATCAAAAGCACGCAAAGGTAACAAATCTGTCAGGCTGGGCTTACCAACCGTAATCGTCCCCGTCTTATCAAGAACAATAGTATCCAGCTGATAAGCTGCTTCCAAAGCTTGACCAGACTTAATCAGAATTCCATTTTCAGCCCCTTTGCCGGTCCCAACCATAATGGCTGTCGGAGTGGCTAATCCCAGCGCACAAGGGCAGGCAATGACCAGAACTGCGATAAAGATTGACAGAGAAAAGCCAAGGCTCTCACCAGCTAGAACATACCAGCCCAGCGCGGAAAAAGTAGCCAAGCTCAGCACGATCGGAACAAAATAAAGCGAAATCTTATCGGCTAAGGCCGCAATTGGTGCCTTAGACCCTTGCGCTTCCTCCACCAATCTAACAATCTGAGCTAAGGTCGTATCCAAACCCACCCTAGTTGCTTGATAGTCAATACTACCATTTTGATTGATTGTTGCACTGGTAATGGTGTCGCCAACCTTCTTTTCAATCGGAACACTTTCCCCAGTCATCATGGACTCATCCACAAAGGTCTGCCCCTTCGTCACAAGGCCATCCACAGGCATACGCTCTCCTGGTTTGATACAGATAATGTCTCCAACTCGGATATCCTCCGTATCAATGGTCACAGCCTCTCCATAGCGAATCACTGTCGCCTGACTAGGTACTAGCTCAAGCAAAGACTGAACCGCCTGAGACGTTCTGCCCTTAGCTGAACTTTCCAGATATTTCCCCAGAAGAACCAAGGCAATAATCACTGCAACCGACTCAAAATAGAGCTGATGAACAAAGGGATGATAACCTAGAAAAACCTGACTGACCGAGTAGAGACTGTAGAAAAATGCTGCGCTGGTTCCCACTGCAATCAGACTATCCATATTGGGATGTCGCTTGATAAGATTGCGAAATCCTCTCTGATAGAAGCCGCGCCCAATCCACACAGCAGGCAGAGTCAAAAGAAGTTGTGACAGAACGAAGACCAAAGGGTGCGCCATATGGTCCAAGAAGCTAGGCA
>CAUVQK010000213.1:0-3576 GCA_963553705.1 uncultured Streptococcus sp. | reverse complement strand
GTTTTAAGGCGGCTTTACTGGTATACTAGAATATATGCAATGAGATAGGAGAGTGTATGACTTTCAGGAAATTTCGCTTATTAATGTCAAAATACGGTTTCAGCATCATTATTATGCTGCTGGAGCTAGCCTTTGTCTTTGTTGCGTTCTTCTATTTTAATGAGATTGCACCCAACTGGCTGTCAGTGGCGATGATTGTTTTCCTGTATATTGGGACTATTTTAGCGATTGTCAACCGCAATATGCCGCCTGAGAGCAAGGTGACTTGGCTCCTGATTGCTGTGGTGCCGATATTTGGCTTCCTGCTCTATCTGATGTTTGGTGAGCGACGGTTGTCTAAAAAGGAAATGATTCAGCTGGAAAATATGGACTCTATGAAATTTCGTGAGGACAACAGCTACGATCTTCGTGTCCAGCTGAAAAAGAAAAACAAGTCAGCCTACGGTATTATCAAATCACTGCTGAGTATGGACAATAATGCGGATGTCTATGACGGTACAGCTTCTCGCTATTTTCCTATCGGAGAGGAGATGTTTGAGTCCATGCTGGCTGATCTGCGGGCTGCTGAGAAATTTATTTTTCTGGAATTTTATATCATTGATGAAGGTCTGATGTGGGACAGTGTTCTGGAAATCTTGGTCGAAAAAGCTGCGCAGGGCGTTGAAGTCAAGCTGCTCTATGATGATATTGGCTGCATGGCCACTTTGCCAGGCGATTATACGCGTAAGCTGCGCAAGATGGGCATCGAGGCTTATAAGTTTAACAAGGTGATTCCGCGGATGACTGTATCCTACAACAATCGTGACCACCGCAAGATTTTGGTGATTGACGGTCAGGTTGGCTATACTGGCGGCATCAATCTGGCTGACGAGTATATCAATCATATCGTTCGTTTTGGTCACTGGAAAGATGGCGGTGTGCGCTTGGAAGGTCGGGCGGTCAAGGCTCTGACGCGGCTCTTTCTCATGAACTGGTACATCAACCGCGGGGAAATCACAGACTTTGACAAGTATCATCTGGAAAATAAAGCTGTCGAAGGTCAAGGGCTATACATTCCCTATGGCAGCGGGCCTAAGCCTATTTATAAGGGTCAGGTTGGTAAAACGGTCTATCAAAATATCATCAGTCAGGCTACGGACTATGTCTACATTACCACGCCTTATCTGATTATTGACTACGACCTGACGGAGGATATCAAGAATGCTGCTATGCGGGGAGTGGATGTCCGCATCGTGACTCCTTTCATTCCGGACAAGAAACTGATTCAGATTGTCACTCGCGGAGCCTATCCGGATCTGATGGAAGCAGGGGTTAAGATCTTTGAGTACACGCCAGGGTTTATCCACAGTAAGAACGTGGTGGCTGATGATGAATTTGCCGTGGTAGGGACGATTAATTTCGACTACCGCAGTCTGGTGCACCATTATGAAAATGCAGTCCTGATGTACCATACGGAGAGTATTCCAGCTATCAAGGAAGATTTTGAAGCCATTTTTGAGGCTTCTGAGGAAATTCTTCCTGAAAATCTCGATAGCAGTTGGTATCGTCGCTTTATTAAAGAAATCATGCAGCTCTTTGCACCCATGCTTTAATGCCAGAGGAGGGTAAGTTCTGCAGCAATATACAGAAAATCTGAGGCGGAAGTCTCAGAGTTTTGCATGTGCTTTTGCTAATCGTGTTGAGATGTGTTCTTGTCATTTTTGCTTTTATAGGGGGGACGGATTTTTGCTCTGTTTTTACGAATGTAAAAAATAAAGGAATTTTTTAAGATGACAATGGAGAAAATTTCCAGTCAGCTACTTGCTTATGAAACGAGAGAATATCGCTGTTTTCGGGAACTGGAGGAGCTGGCTAGAAGCTATAATGCTCAGAAGAAGGGTCAAGAGAAAGCTGACAGGAGGACAGGAATTTGATATACTAGATGGGACTGATATCAAGGAGAATATTTTATATGCATGATACAACGGAAGAAAAAGTTTTAGAGGTTTCAGAGGAGCAGCTGACTAGGGCTGAAAGGTCTGAGCAAAAATTCATCAAGCCAGAGCCGATGCCCTATTTTTTGACCCTCTTGTGCAGTTTGGCTATCAGCCTGCTGAGTGTGGTCAATCCTTTTTTGACCAATCTAGCAACGAATTTACAAAGTCAGAATCTCTATGCCGGCTGGGCCATGACTCAGGGGCAGGTGCCATATTCGCAAATATATGGGACTAGTGGCCTGCTTTATTATCTGATGGCTTGGACCAGCAGTCTGGCTTTTGGACAGCTTTTGTGGATGGTCTTTCAGACGCTGGCTCTGTGGCTGGCTGGACTTTTCCTGCACAAGACCTTGGTGCTCTTACAACCTAAACAGGATTTATCACGCAGCCTCTTGCTGCTCTTTTACCTGCTAGTTTTTGCCCTTGGATTTGGCGGTCTTTACTCTAGTATTTTTGTTCTGCCCTTTATTTTTTGGAATCTATCTTTCTTGGAGCGCTATCTGCAGGATTCGATCAAGGATGAAAAGTTCATTGTCTATGGAGCTTTCGGAGCTCTTGCTTTTATGATTGATCCGGTTTCCAGCCTAGTCTTCTATTCTTTGACTGCTCTGGTACTTTTGGTCTACAATATCGCAGCCAAGCGTGCGGCTCGAGGTTTTTATCAGCTTTTAGCTGGTCTCTTTGGCTTCTCAGTGATTTTTTATCCTATCGGCTACTTTACTGTTGCCAATCAAACCTTTGGCCAGGCTATCAGTCAGGTGACCTATGCTTGGGATTCCATCAGCTTGATTGGCAGACATAGTCTTTCTAATTTGATTTATTATGGCTTGCTGACGGTCGGTCTAGGTTTCATTTCTGCTTTGGGTATCAATCTCTTTTCAAGAGAAAAGGGACAAGCAACCAGCCTGCGCGTCTTGCGCTTTATCGGTTTGCTAGGGCTCTTCATTACTGTCTTTGCGGCTTTTATCCTGCCAGATCAGGGCAGTTATCAATTGCTTCCTGCCCTGCCTTTTGCCATGATTCTTTTTGCTTTGTGGTTCAATAAAGGCAAGCAGCAGGCACCAGGGCGTCATCGTCGAGATCGCCGTCGTCCTACGATGTGGACTTCCTATCTCTCCGGTCAGTTCTTTCTGCCGCTCCTAGCCATCTTTTATCTGATTGGTTATCCTTTGGTGAATGAGTATATCCTTTCCAGCGGTGTATCTGCTGAAAGAAGTAAAGCGGCTCAGTATATTAAGGAAAAGACCAAGGACGGGGACACTATCTATGCTTGGGATACTTCGGCTAGTCTGTATCAGAAGAGCGGCCGCCTATCAGCTGTTTCTCTCTTGTCTCCGACTTTGTATGTGGGAACGGCTGAAAATCGTTTGGGCCTTCAGAATGGACTTGAAAACAGTCAGCCCAAGTATATTTTGGTTAACAATGATGTCAAACTGCTGTCGGATGTGAAGCAGCTAATTTCCAAAAATTATAAGGAGTCTGACCTCAAACTTGACCATTTCAAGCTTTATCAACTTAAGTAGTAAAAAATCAATATGTTGTGTATAAAAAGAAAAAATATCTTTAATGCTAAAACATATTGATTATTAATTTTAACGTG
>CAUVQK010000212.1:0-3587 GCA_963553705.1 uncultured Streptococcus sp. | reverse complement strand
TTGGAACAGTGGCCAGCGGTGTGCCTTTTTTGCTGAAGGAAAATGGAGAAAAAATCGTTCAAGCAGCTCATTCAGAGATTGAGGTTGCTAAAGTATTGGTAAAAGACGATGCTGAAAAAGAGCGTCTTTTAGCAGCTGGAAATGACTTTAATTTTGTCACAAATGTTGAAGAAATTCTGAATGATTCTGAGATTACCATCGTTGTAGAATTGATGGGACGGATTGAGCCAGCGAAAACGTTCATCACTCGTGCTCTTGAAGCTGGCAAACATGTGGTAACGGCCAATAAGGACTTGTTGGCTGTTCACGGAGCAGAGTTGCTGGAAATTGCTCAAAAGCAAAATGTAGCTCTCTATTATGAAGCAGCTGTTGCTGGCGGCATTCCAATCCTGCGTACCTTGGTTAATTCACTGGCTTCTGACAAAATCACCCGTATCTTGGGTGTGGTCAATGGAACTTCTAACTTTATGATGACCAAGATGGTAGAAGAGGGGTGGTCTTATGAAGACGCTCTTGCTGAAGCACAGCGTCTTGGCTTTGCTGAAAGTGACCCGACCAATGATGTAGATGGCATTGATGCGGCATACAAGATGGTGATTCTCAGCCAGTTCGCTTTTGGTATGAATGTTAAATTTGAAGATGTGGGTCATCAGGGAATTCGTCATATCACACCAGAAGATGTGGCTGTTGCTCAAGATCTGGGCTATGTAGTCAAGCTGGTAGGTTCTATTGAAGAAACACCATCAGGAATCGCAGCAGAAGTAGCTCCAACATTTCTGCCAAAAGCTCATCCGCTGGCTAGTGTCAATGGGGTAATGAATGCTGTCTTTGTCGAATCCATCGGTATCGGAGAATCCATGTACTACGGACCGGGAGCTGGGCAAAAACCAACTGCAACTAGTGTTGTGGCAGATATTGTCCGTATCAGCCGCCGTTTGAATGAAGGAACAGTTGGCAAGGCCTTTAATGAATTCAGCCGTGAGCTTGTGATAGCTAAGCCAGAAGATGTGAAGAGCAGCTATTACTTCTCTATCTTGGCACCTGATTCTAAAGGCCAAGTTCTGCATTTGGCTGAGATTTTCAATGCTGAGGATATTTCCTTTAAGCAGATTCTGCAGGAAGGTACAGATGGTGAGAAGGCTCGCGTGGTGATTATTACCCATGCTGTCAGCAAGACACAGCTGGAAAATGTCACTGCTAAGCTCAAAGAAGTTGCTGAGTTTGACTTGCTCAATACCTTCAAAGTATTAGGAGATTAAGATGAAAATTATTGTACCGGCGACCAGTGCCAATATTGGTCCTGGCTTTGACTCTGTTGGAGTGGCCCTGTCAAAATATTTGGAAATTGAAGTCTTGGAAGAAAGTCAGGAGTGGGTGATTGAGCATGACCTCAATCCGAGAATTCCTAAGGACCAGCGCAATCTATTGGTTAAGATTGCCCTGCAGTTGGCACCAGATATTCAGCCACGCCGTTTGAAAATGACCAGTGATATTCCCTTGGCTCGTGGACTTGGGTCTTCTAGCTCGGTCATTGTGGCTGGGATTGAATTGGCTAACCAACTGGCTCACTTAAATTTGTCGGATTATCAGAAGCTAAAAATCGCTACAAAGATTGAAGGCCATCCTGACAATGTTGCGCCGGCGATTTACGGAAATTTGGTTGTATCTAGCTCGTCTAGAAATCAGGTATCGGCTGTGGTGGCGGATTTTCCAGAAGCCGACTTCATTGCTTATATCCCAGACTATGAGCTTCGGACGGTCGAGAGTCGTAGGGTCTTGCCGAATCGCCTTTCCTACAAAGAAGCTGTGGCGGCCAGCTCCATTGCCAATGTTGCGATTGCAGCTCTTTTAAAAGGTGATATGAAAATCGCTGGTCGGGCTATCGAGTCAGATTTGTTCCACGAAAAATACCGTCAACCTTTAATCAAGGAATTTTCAGATATTAAGTTCTTAGCCAGAAAAAATGGCTCTTACGCAACCTATATCTCAGGAGCAGGACCAACTGTCATGGTCTTATCGCCTAAGCACAAGACAGAGAAGATTTATCAGCTTCTGCAAAAACAGAATTTCAAGGGGCAAATCTTTCGGCTTCAGGTGGATACTGAGGGTGTCCGGGTAGAAAAATAAATCATCAAGAGGTTTTCCATGAGCCTCTTTTTTCTTTTCGTAAGATAAGGATTTGATATCCCTATCTTTTTATACCTAACTGTGCTATAATGGGTCTAGCTTAAAGGAGGATAATTCACTTTATGGATCATTTAGAATTACAGGCTCTAGCGAGCGAATTAGCTTTCGGTGCTATCAGAAATGCTCTTTCTAGTCAAACACAGCGTTTTACTACTAGACAATTATAAGCATTAAAAAGCTGACTTTTCTCAGCTTTTTCTTTGTAATCTATCGTAAATGCCATAGATTTTTGATATAATAGAGTGTATTTTGTTTACATAAAAGAGAGAAAATCATGCAAAAACTAGAGAAATTAAAATCTGAATTAGAGGGAATCGACATTCGCTTCAACGAGCCTTTGAGCCAATACACTTATACAAAGGTCGGGGGCGTAGCCGATTTCTTAGTTTTTCCCCGCAATCGTTATGAGCTGGCTCGCATTGTCAGTTTTGCCAATCAAGAAGACATTCCTTGGATGGTGTTGGGAAATGCCAGTAATATCATTGTGCGAGATGGCGGTATCCGAGGTTTCGTCATTATGTTTGACAAGCTCAACAATGTAGCGGTAGATGGCTATATGATTGAGGCAGAGGCTGGAGCTAATCTGATTCAGACAACCCATATCGCCTTGCAGAACAGTCTGACTGGCTTTGAGTTCGCTTGTGGTATTCCAGGTAGCGTTGGCGGAGCTGTCTTTATGAACGCTGGGGCTTATGGCGGCGAGATTGCTCATGTCTTGGTGTCTTGCAAGGTACTGACTCCTCAGGGTCAAGTCAAAACGCTGGACGTTCGGGATATGAAGTTTGGCTATCGTCACTCACTGGTTCAGGAAACAGGCGATATCGTTATTTCAGCTAAGTTTGCTCTTTCGCCTGGTGTTCACAGAACGATTCGTCAGGAAATGGATCGTTTAACCCATCTGCGAGAACTAAAGCAGCCTTTGGAATATCCATCCTGTGGCTCTGTTTTCAAGCGTCCTTTGGGTCACTTTGCTGGTCAGCTCATTAGTGAAGCAGGACTCAAAGGTCATCGGATCGGTGGTGTAGAGGTATCTGAGAAGCATGCCGGCTTTATGATTAACGTCGATAAAGGAACGGCTCAAGATTACGAAAATCTTATCGCTCATGTGATTGAAAGGGTGCGGGAAAATTCAGGTATTACTCTGGAGCGCGAAGTCCGCATCATTGGTGAATCTCTGTAAGACAGATATGATTTCCAGTAGAAGTATGCTGGATAAGGAACTGCAGCTGGCTGCAACTTAGTAAGGGGGTGAAAGCCTATCGACACGGAATTTATAAAGGGCCTTTACAGCCCTCACGAGGTAGCAGCGGTCTGACAGAACCCTTAATCTGTTAATACGAGAAAGAAGGAATTTATGACAATTGAAAAAACCAATCATCGAGTTTAAAAACGTTTCAAAA
>CAUVQK010000211.1:0-3614 GCA_963553705.1 uncultured Streptococcus sp. | reverse complement strand
CCTTGTGCTTCCTTCAAGTGACGAGCCAATTTACGCTTGTTATGAGCCTTGATGCCTTCTAATTTTTCTTTGACATTTGCAGCGCCAGTGAATTCCAACAAGCCTTCGAGCTTAGTTGCATCATGGTGCCAGTCGCGACCCAGCAACTCATCTAGATAATGAGACAGACGTGGGTTGGCATGCATGAGCCAGCGGCGGAAAGTAATACCGTTGGTCTTGTTATTGAATTTTTCAGGGTAGATATCGTAGAAGGCTTTAAGCTCAGAGTTTTTCAGGATTTCTGTATGCAGAGCAGCAACACCATTGACACTGTATCCGTAGTGGATATCCATGTGCGCCATGTGCACACGATCGTCCTCATCAATGATTTGCACTGCTGGATCTGTGTATTTAGCTTTAACGCGCTTGTCAAGCTCTTTGATGATTGGTACCAGATGCGGCACTACTTCTTTCAAGAATTCCAAAGGCCATTTTTCAAGAGCTTCTGCCAGAATTGTGTGGTTCGTATAAGCAGTCATCTTCTGTACGATGGCAATTGCTTCATCCAGATCCAAACCACGTTCAGTCAAGAGACGAATCATTTCTGGGATAACCAGAGATGGGTGGGTATCATTGATTTGGATGACAGCATAGTCTGCCAAGTCGTGCAGGTTGCTACCTTTTTCAATCGCTTCGTCAATAATCAGCTGAGCACCATTTGAAACCATGAAGTACTGCTGGAAGATACGGAGCAATTCCCCTTGCTTGTCACTATCATCTGGATAGAGGAAGAGGGTCAAGTTGCGAGCGATATCTGTCTTGTCAAAGTCAATACCGTCTGTAATGATATCCGCATCCACTGAGTCCAAATCAAAGAGACGAAGACGGTTCTTAGTTTCTGTCTTGTAACCAGGCACATCAATATCATAAAGAGTAGATGTCAGGGTGAAGTGAGCAAATGGCACTTGGTAGCTGCGGCTAGAGCGAACCAACCAGTTTTGTTCAGTCAGCCAGAAGTTAGGAATCGTTGTCTGTTCGTTGTTTTTCAAAACCTGTTGGAAAAGACCAAAGTGGTAGTTCAGTCCTACACCATCACCATTGAGACCCAATGTTGCAATAGAGTCCAGGAAGCAGGCAGCCAGACGGCCCAAGCCTCCGTTACCCAGAGACGGCTCCAACTCAACTTCTTCTACCTCGATCAAGTCCTTGCCAGCATCTGCCAGTTCTTGCTTCACATCATCGTAAAGCCCAAGGTTGATCAAGTTGTTAGACAAAAGTTTACCAATCAGGAACTCTGCTGAAATATAGTAGAGTTTTTTCTTACCAGTATTAACTGGCTTTTGAGCGCTGGCTAATTTAGTGTAGTTCAAAAGAGCCAGATAGAGTTCTTCGTTGCTGCAATCAGCAAGATTTTTTGAATAAGTATTTTTGATATAAGTTTGTAAGTTTGACATGATTAATCCCTTCAAGCCTAGTTAGCTATTCTTTATTTGTTAATTAAATCGGTATTCATACGACGGTAAGTCTTGGTCAAGCTGTAAAGCTCACCTTCGACGATTGGATTCAGCTCTTCAGCTGTCATCCGCCAAGTCCAGTTGCCACCAATTGTGGATGGATAGTTCATCCGTGCTGCACTGTCTAATTCCAGCAGGTCCTGCATGGTTGCAATGGCCATAAAGCTGACTGAAGAAAAGATTGTGCGCAGCATTGCATGAGGCACTGTTTCGTACTCCTTGCGGTTGGTGTACTGAGCCATGTACTGGCGAGTGGCGTCGTCAATCTCATCCTTGTACCAGCCCAGAACAGTATTGTTATCATGGGTTCCGGTATACATGACTGAGTTATTTGGCGCTAGATGCGGACTGTCGATGCTTTCATCATCAGGATTGAAGGCAAATTGCAATATCTTCATTCCTGGGAAACCAGTACGCTCACGCAGTTCAATCACTTCATCCGTCATAAAGCCTAGATCTTCTGCGATGATATTCAAATCACCCAAGGCTTCCTTGACTGCAGCAAAGAGCTTGTAGTCTGGGCCTTTAACCCATTTACCAGTAGCAGATGTATCTGAGTCAGCAGGCACTTCCCAGTAAGACTCAAAGCCGCGGAAGTGGTCGATACGGACAATGTCGTAAATCTTGAAGCTTTCACGCAGGCGTTCAATCCACCAAGCATAGCCATCCTTATCCATAGCTTCCCAGTCATAGATAGGATTGCCCCAAAGCTGGCCAGTTTCTGAAAATTCATCTGGCGGACAGCCTGCCACACAAGTTGGCTTGCCAACAGCGTCCGTCTTAAAGAAGTGCGGCTGTGCCCACACATCAGCACTGTCAGCTGCCACATAGATTGGCATATCACCGACAATCTCGATGTGATGTTCATTAGCATAGGCTTTTAATCTTAACCACTGCTTAAAGAAGAGATACTGGGTCACACGATGATAGGTCAGCTTGTCAGCCAGCTTCTCACGATAAGAAGCGAGACTAGCAGCCTCACGGCGGCGGATCGCTTCATCCGGCCACTCAGTCCAAGCTAGATTATCAAAATGCTCTTTGATAGCCATGTACTCAGCGAAAACTTCCAACCAAGCTGCATTTTGCTCCACAAAGCTCTCATAGTCAGACAGATCTTCTGCTTTCAAGAAGCGAGCAACTGCTTTTTCCATGATTGGACGGCGAGCATCGAAAATCTTTGCATAATCCACTTTTCTAGGATCATCTCCGAAATCAGCTCCCTTGACATCTGCCTCGTTCAGCAAACCTTCTTCTATCAGAATATCAAAATCGATAAAGTAGGTATTCCCCGCAAAAGCAGAGAAAGACTGATAAGGAGAGTCACCATAACTGGTCGTTCCTAGTGGCAAAATCTGCCAATAGCGCTGCTTGGTGCGAACCAAGAAGTCTACAAAATCATAAGCACTTTGGCCAAAAGATCCGATACCGTACTTGCCCGGAAGGGATGAAATGTGCATGAGCACGCCGCTTTGACGTTTTTTCATTTTGTCACCTCGTTATTTTTTCTCTACGTCTTTTCATTTTTACTTAATGCAAACGTTTGCGTCGACTTGATTATAACCTATTTTTTTTTTTAGTGCAAGGGGTTTTTGAGATTTTTTTCAATTTATTGGTTAATGGATATAATGCTCTTTTAGGACTCTCTTACAGCCCCAATTATTTGCCGTTTTTCTCTTCTTGCAAGCGTTCTCTTTTTGTGTTAAAATGTTCTTACAAACAGAAAACGTTTGCGTTTACTGAGAAACTGCTTTATACTTGCTTTTTCAACCATAATAGTTAGGCAATATCACTGGTTATAATAGCCATTTTGGGCATAGGTTTGCATGACTCTTAGAAAGCAAGTGCTTCCACTAGTAGATTTAAAATAGTTCATGTTATAGAAAGGATTTTCAGTAAATGCAGGCCTTTAGGAGGTTTTTATGCGAGTTACTATCAAAGAAGTCGCAAAACTAGCAGGCGTGTCGCCCTCTACTGTGACCCGCGTCGTGCAAAACAAATCAACCATCAGTGAAGAAACTAAAAAACGTGTCCGTGCTGCTATGAAGGAGTTGGACTATCATCCCAATCTCAATGCCAGAAGTCTGGTCAGCCAGTCCAGCCAGGTCATCGGCTTGGTCCTGC
>CAUVQK010000210.1:0-3620 GCA_963553705.1 uncultured Streptococcus sp. | reverse complement strand
AGGGATGATCCCACATGCGCTGGACCAAAATCTTGTCCACCGTCAGCCCCTCTGCCACTAGCTTATCCCGCATCTGCTCAGAAGGCACGATGACCGCATCTGACTGATTGTACATATCGATATACTCCGGCATCAGATAGTAGTTTGACGGGAACATCAGCGGCGGCACATCATGGATAAAGGTAATCAGCTTAGCCTGCAAAATCTTCAGTTTGCTGATAAAGGCCTGGTCAAACTCCCGGCCATTCCAAGTCGGAGACTGATAGATAACCACATCGCCATAACCCACACTAGCCATGATGCCATCCAGACGCCGACTGAGCTCCGACTGGCTGTCGCTGTAAATATCGTAAAAATAAAAACTCAGTTCATTGAAGCCCAGCTGCTTGGCGAGCTTGGTCACATCATTCTGGGCAATCAAGGCCGTACTCTGGCCAGACATACCGTATAGATTGGTAATATTAACTTTCATATTCTTTTTCTAATCTTCATTCCTGAGCCAGATTGGCAACAATCTGACTGTCATAAGCTTGGTCGTCTCTAAACTCAATATCCTGATCAAAGTTGTGCTCAGCCGTATGCTTGTGCGACAGCTTGACCTTGTGGCTAGCTCCCATCTGGAACCATTCATACTCTGAGTCAATATGCCCAATATCCAGCGCTCGATAACCTTCCTGAACCAGATCATAGACCAAGACCTTGGCCGTCGGACCCAGCATGGTCAAAATCAGACGATTATCCGCATGCTCTCGAACAGCCTGCTTAATCGCCTCCAGCTTGCTGTAGGCATTGCGCGAAGGACAGATAATTCGCTTGATGGACCTAGCCCCATCAAAGAGGTCATTGCCCACACCAGAGCGAGAAGTCAAGCCCTCTACGATCAAGAGGTCTTTGTCCTGCCAAAGCTGCTTAAGCTTTGCAAAATAGCCCGCAGACGGCGTCTTATCTTCCAAATCGATATAAGGCCGGGAAATAAAAGTTGAGCCATACCAAGGTGCTCGGCAGATATTTTTATATTTTTCAAGAAAATGTGGCAAATGATTTAGACTCCAAAAATTTTGGGCATCAATGGAATAGCGCTCTAGTCCTGTAAAGACATCAGGCAGACAAATCATCAAACGCTCATCGCTTTCCATAGACATAATCTCTCTCAAGCGCGCTGAAAGCTCGGGGTCGTACTCCTGATAAGGGATACTGCGGCCCGCAACCAAATCCATCTCCCCATCTCCAAAGCGAACTACTGAAGCACCTTTCTCCAAGAGATAATCCAGCGATTGGTCAATAGAGAGTACAGAAATCTGCCGCTCCTCAGGCTCGGCCAAGGCTAGTTTCTCAATAGCCTGCACCATGGCTTCAGGATTATCAGCTGGAAAGACTTCCTGCCCCTGCTGATCATGGGCTGTACTATCAAAGGCAAAGACTGGCTTGCCAGCAGACTTAAAGCGAGCAATAATGTCCCCTACCTCATCACCGGCATTGATATCCAGCAGCAGCTGAGACTTGGCTTCCAGCGACTCCAAGAGAGCCGGAATGCCCGCAATATCTGAACTGACGCTGACATTAGGATACTGGAGCAAACGCGTGATTGGCTCTGCTACCACTACCGGTGCAGCGATGTAGAAATGACAGGCAGGCAGGGCTTGAATCAGATAGTTGATATGCATCAGGTCACAAGAGTAGGTGTAGACTAGGCAGGACAGACTTGAGCCATCTTCATCTTCCACCATCTTTTGAGTCAGGGCTCCGACTGGCTCCCGCATATCCGAACAATCCAGTCCCTGATAGAACCACCAGACCTCACGATAGATGGATTGAGTGTACTCTTTCCAAGGCTTGCGCTCGGTCAGATAGTGAATCACCGGCGGATAGAGACCTTTTTCTGGCTCATAGTCCGAAAAGGTCGTGTGCAGCGTAATGCAGTTATAAGCAAAAGGCAGCTCCATCCAGCGATTTTCAAAGAGCATATTGAGAATGCTTTGGTCATCCTGAGTAACTTTATCATGTAAGTTATCAGTCATCTCAATCAATTGACCCGCAATATCGTTTTCTCTCCAGTAGTTCACATTAATTAGTAAAACACCTGAATTAAAAATCTGCTCGCCAAAGTATACTTCTCCACCCAGATCTCTTACCGCTCCAAGCGGATAGGAACCTAAATCAACTGCAAAAATTTCTGATAAGTCACGTGTAACTACAATATCGCAATCCAAATAAAGAGCTTGATCTTCCTCTACAAAAGTAGCCGTAAAATATCTCAAAAAAACTGAATAATGGATATTTGTCTTATATTGACTAATATGACTGCCATCCACCCGAGCATTGACAATCTGGCAGTCCAGCTTGGCCAGCTTTTTCCGCATACTGACAAACCACTCTGTCGGAAAGTCACTATTGATGACATAAAACTTGATAAAGCGATTGTGGCAGACGATGGACTTAATGGTGGTTAAGACCTGCTCACTATAGGCAGCATTAGCCGCCAGCACCACAGCCCGAAAGGCTTGCGGCTTCTCTTTTTTCATCAGACTGCGCAGCTTTCTCACCATCTCCTGAGGGTGCTCATGGGGATAGACCAGTTCTTCCTTTTCATTTTTCTTAGTATTGTCAAAAGCCAGAACTGGCTTGTCAAGTGCCTTGAAACGGCTGCTCAGTTCATAGTACTCGTTCCCATGGTGAATATCCAAATAGACCTGGCACTTATCAATGAGCTCATCCAGCACTGCATGGATAACCTGTGGATAGAGATGGATATTTTCATAGCGATCCAAAGAACGCAGATAATCTCCCATATCTGTGTAACAGGCTATATAAAAATGAACGCTAGGCAGGGACTGGGCTAAAAATTCAATCTGCTCCAGCTCCTGTACATCTGTCAGGAGCATGCAATTCAGAGCCGCCTTCTCCCATCGGTCTTGCAGCTCAAACTCTCCCCGATGATGGGCTGAAATCTCCGCCAAGCTCAAGGCCTGAAAGTCCCACCATAGCTGGCGGTACCGATAGCTAACTTCCGAGTTCCAAGGCTTGCGAAAGGTGGTATAGTGGATAATCAGAGGTTCCTGATCCAGCTCAAAATGACTATCCCAGCCGCTGTAAAAGGCCACTAAGTCATGGCCTACCTGCAGATTGTAAATCTTATCCAAGGGCAGCCAATCCTGAGCCAGCACATGATTTAAAACCGTCTGATCGCCGTTGAAATCCTCCATCTGGCCAGACTGGACCAAGCTCATGATGCGGTCCGTTTCCTTGATAAAGGTCTCCTGCAGCTGCCTTTCTTTCCATGCTCGATTATCAATTAGCAGAACGCCAGAGTTAAAGCCATAACCGCCGGCATCTCCAACCGCTGCCACAAGCTTACCTTCCAGAGGAATATCAAATAAAGGTTGCAAATCTCTATTGACAACTAGGTCGCTATCCAGATAAAGGACGCGCTCCTCTGCCACAAACTGCGGAATGAAATAGCGAGCATAGGCTGCTGAGCTGATATGGTCCTGAGTCAGCCACTCTGGACTGATAGTCACTTGCTCCAAGCTGATATTGACCAACTCATTATCCAGCTGCTCAGCTAGCTCATTAAAATCACGAAACCATTCGTCGCTCAATCCCTGATTGAAAACATAGAT
>CAUVQK010000209.1:0-3644 GCA_963553705.1 uncultured Streptococcus sp. | reverse complement strand
TAAAAATCCGTTTGACTCGTATGGGTTCTAAGAAAAAACCTTTCTACCGTATCAATGTTGCAGACTCACGTTCACCTCGTGACGGACGTTTCATCGAAACAGTTGGGACTTACAACCCACTTGTAGCTGAAAACCAAGTGACTTTGAAGGAAGACCGTATCCTTGAGTGGTTGGGTAATGGTGCACAACCTTCTGATACTGTACGCAACATCCTTTCAAAAGAAGGCGTATTGAAGAAATTCCACGATTCAAAATACTCTAAATAATAGAAGTGTAGGTTGACATATGGACACGATTGAAAATCTAATTATTGCGATAGTGAAACCTTTGATTTCACAGCCAGATGCCTTAACTATCAAGATTGAGGATACACCTGAATTTTTAGAATATCACCTGGATCTTGATCAGAGTGATGTTGGACGTGTAATCGGTCGTAAAGGTCGTACTATCTCCGCTATAAGGACGATTGTTTACTCTGTCCCAACTGAATATAAAAAAGTTCGCATCGTTATTGATGAGAAATAAGAAGAGCGGGATCAGTGTGTCCCGTTTTTTTCTATTTCTCTTAGCGAACTGAGTGCACAGCACTCAAGTGAGCTTAGAGAAATTGATGCCCAGCAAAGCGTGGGTACAAGTCCCTTAATGAAACAAGCCATTAGGCGCAGTTGAATTTAGGGGCATTGATGCAGTTCGAGCGTATGCGAGAACTACGTACCTTGGATTCTATAACGAGGCAAGCGCGATGAAAACAGTCGGATTTAGAGAAATTGATGCCCAGCGAAGCGAGGAAAACGGAGGAAATATGAAGTCAGAAGATTATGCTTGGAACGCCCATGAACGAGAGTGTTATGAGAATGGACAAGTGAGCCTGCCTAGTCCTTACAAGCTAAAGATTCTTGATGACGGTCAGAAAAGATTGGAACTGGAGCAAATCTTGGTAGAGTTTCCTCAGGAGCAGCTTGCTCAATGGGCAATGCAGCATGCCACTCGCTTTATGGCTCTGATAGATATTGGTGACGATGTTAAAAAACAGCAAATCTTGACTCAAGTTCAGGAAGTGTTTGAAGCGCGACTTGCGGGAAATGTTTCTGCCTATGAGCTGAGGAAGGCTGGTTTCTTGGCTCAGAAGCTATCTCAGCAAGCCAAATCACCAGTTAGCAAGTATGCTGCGCGTGTCTTTGTTCAAGCGGTCGCAACAGCCCATATGCGAGGTCATGCCATTGTCTCGGCGGATTATGCTGTCAAGGTAGTAAATCTGCTAAGTCCGGCTGATATAGTAGCTGTTCGAAAGGAAAGAGAGAAGCAGATGGCATTAGCTATAAAGTGGCAGAAAAGTGCTGAAATTGAAAAGAAAGATTAGAAATGATGAAGGATATGAACCACATAAAAAATGAGGAGTTACTATCGGCTATTGCCTTTTACGATAAGAAAAATGATAAGTTGATTCGTCATATTGTTTCAGCGGAGAATTGTGACTTGGTTGTTTATCATAGACCAGGTAGAAGAAAAGAAGAAAAGCGTCATATTATTTTCTACCATGGAGCTTGTGGGCGTAGCCAAATGTGGGCCCATCAGTATGAGGCTTTTGAAGATTTTGACCTCTATTTTGTCAATGTTAGAGGACAAGGTGAGTCCTTAATGAAAAGAGGACTTCCTGACTTGGAAGGTGCAACTCAAGACGTGGGCGTCATTTTGGATTATTTTCAGTTAGATAAGGCTATCCTAGTAGGACATTCTTGGGGTGGTAATCCATTGCAAGAATATACTTATCGTCATCCTGAACGTGTCCAAGCATTAGCCATGATTGGGAGTTGGGGACAGCACCGTTATATGTCAGATAAAGAAAAAAATCGAATAAAGTACAGTTCTCTTATGTATAAAACAATTCCTTGGAGAATAATTGCAGATAAAAATTCTAAAATGTGCTCAAATAATCTAGTGACTCGAGAATTGATTAAGAAAGCAATTATAGATACTGGTAGAGATATTTTTATCAATCTTGGCGTAACAGGATTTCTAGCAGTGCATGATATTGAAGGCTATAAGGGCAATCCTCCTATGATTTTTATTCGTGGAGAGCATGACTTTCCTACTCATTTGCAGAAAATATATTCAGACCTCATCTCGCTTAACCCAAATTCTCGTCAGGTAGTTGTTTTAGGTACGAAACACCAGCCTATGAATGATTCTCCACTTGAATTTAATGAGATTTTGGAACAATTTTTTATCGAAGTAGATCATCAATTAAAGGAAAATTAATCTAACCTTATCTCCCTTGTACATTCCCCTATATCATGATAAAATACTAGGCAGAGTATAATATGTTGGAGTCGAGATGAATTATTTTAATGTTGGAAAAATCGTCAATACGCAAGGTCTGCAAGGTGAGATGCGGGTTTTGTCAGTGACGGATTTTGCAGAAGAGCGTTTTAAAAAAGGCAATACCCTTGCCCTGTTTGACAAGAAAGATCAGTTTGTCATGGATGTGGAGATTGCCAGCCATCGTAAGGTTAAGAACTTTGATATTATCAAGTTTAAGGGGATGTACCACATCAATGACATTGAGAAATTTCGTGATTTTACTCTGAAGGTCCGAGAGGAAGACTTGACGGACTTGGAAGACGGGGAATTTTACTACCATGAAATCATCGGCCTTGAAGTCTATGAAAATGAAATTCTTCTTGGTACGATTAAGGAAATTCTGCAGCCAGGAGCCAATGATGTCTGGGTGGTCAAACGCAAAGGCAAGCGCGACTTGCTTCTGCCTTACATTCCGCCAGTGGTGCTGGGGATTGACATTGAGCAAGGTCGAGTTGACGTAGAGATACCGGAAGGATTGGACGATGAAAATTGATATTTTGACCCTCTTTCCGGAGATGTTTGCTCCTTTGGAGCACTCGATTGTAGGTAAAGCAAGGGAAAAAGGTCTCTTGGAAATCAACTACCATAATTTTCGAGAGAAAGCTGAAAAATCCCGGCATGTAGACGACGAGCCTTACGGCGGAGGCCAGGGTATGCTGCTACGGGCCCAACCTATTTTTGATGCCTATGATGCCATTGAAAAGAAGCAACCGCGTGTGATTTTGCTGGATCCTGCTGGTCGGACTTTTGACCAAGCCTATGCTGAGGAACTGTCTAAGGAAGAGGAACTCATTTTCATTTGTGGCCATTATGAAGGCTATGATGAGCGGATTAAGACCTTGGTGACGGATGAGATTTCGCTAGGTGACTATGTCCTTACTGGGGGAGAATTGGCAGCTATGACTATGATTGATGCTACAGTTCGCTTGATTCCAGAGGTTATCGGCAAGGAAGCCAGTCATACAGATGACAGTTTTTCGTCTGGACTCTTGGAATATCCTCAGTACACTCGCCCCTATGATTATCGCGGCATGGTCGTTCCTGAAGTCCTTATGAGCGGCCATCATGAAAAGATCCGCAAGTGGCGTCTCTATGAAAGTCTGAAAAAGACCTATCTAAGACGGCCTGACTTACTAGAACTCTATCAGATGACGGCCGAAGAAGAAGCAATGTTAGAAGAAATTCGACAAGCTCAATCGGACTGACAAGCAAGGTTAACTCTTAGAAAGTATCTAGGAGTTTTTGCTTTATTTGATACAGAAATGCTCATTTTTGTTGGAAAA
>CAUVQK010000208.1:0-3658 GCA_963553705.1 uncultured Streptococcus sp. | reverse complement strand
TTCTTTAGCTCAGTTTTCTATCTCTCTTAAGGAGATAATCATCCGAAAAAAGTTTCATAACAGCTATCTAGCTCATTTTTTACTCTTTAATTTTTTCTTCTTAGCCTACTCTCTTTTTTCGACTCTGATATCAGTCTATATGCAGGACTTAGGCTATTCTAATGCCCAAGTATCGATGGTAGTGTCAGCTTCCTTCTTTGCTTCCATGTTGGCTCAGCCGTTTTTTGGAGTTCTCAGCGATGCTTCGGGGATTAAAAAGATCTTCCTTTTTAGCTTTCTAGCCATGATGGTCGGGGCCGTATTTTTCATGAAAGCGACTCAGCTTTGGCAGCTCTTGGTCTGGTATAGTCTAGTTCTTATGTTAATCAACGGAGTCAATCCAGTCATGGATGTTTTAGCGGCTCAAAGTCCTTATACTTATGGGAAGATTCGGATTTGGGGGACTATTGGCTATGCCTTAGGCTCTCAGCTAGCAGGACTAATCTATCAAAGAGTCGCACCGCAGGCTATTTTCCCAGTCTTTATTGGCATGATGCTTATCAGCAGCATAGGACTTTTGGGAATCCAGCCCAAGCACGACCGAGCAGCCCTAGAAAGCAGGAATACCCGCAAGCAGACAGGTCTGGGGAAGCTCTTGACCAACAAAACTTATCTCTTTTACCTGCTTTTGGTCGCCCTTTACTCTGGAGTGGGGAATACTGGTCATACCTATATCCCTGCCATGCTACAGCATAGTGGCTTAGAGGTAGATAGGGCCTCGACTGTCGTTGCCTTATCAGTTCTGGTTGAAGCGCCTTTTATCTTTTATTCCTATCTCTTTATGGACAAGATTTCGATGAAAAAGCTTCTTTATATTTGTCTGGGAATCATCTTTCTCCAGTACAGCGTCTATGTTTTAGACCTAGGTTTGATTTCGAAAATCGGGATGACTCTCTTTTCCAAGCACGTGACTGGCATGGTTTTGATTATGGTGACCCTGAAAATCGTAGCCAGTTTGGTCGATGAAAAATACCTGGTAACAGCCATTGCTTTGGTCCAGACAGCCCGCAGTCTAGGAACCATTCTCATTCAAAATCTGGCCGGCCATTTTCTGGACAGTTGGGGTTACGAAGGAATGAACTTCTTTCTAGCAGCAGTCATCTGTCTAGTCTGTCTGCTGGCCCTCTTTCTGAAATTGCCAGAACGAAAAGGAAATCAATTATTTGGATAATGAAAAACGAGTCGGAGAGATGTTCTCTCGACTCGTTTTTTGATGGTGTAGATAGTGAAAATCATTAATAAACGATGAAGTCATTCCAAGACTGTGCTTGAGTTCAATAAGGTCATGCTGACAAGAATTGAAGTGATTTTGGAGAAAGATTAGAAGCTAGCAGAAGCGACTTTCATGCTTTCTGGCACAGTAATAATAACTTGTTCAGGTTTGAGTTGGTATTCGTTTTGTAGCCAGAGCCGCAAGTCACGATCTGAAAGTTTTGAAAATCCCTTGTAATAATCAGCTTCTGGGATATATTCCCATTTGCCCGTCTTGAGAAAGTTTGGATTATCCATCAGCTGGGGTTTGTTATCCAGATGATGGAAATGAATCAGAGTATAGATAGACTTGCCCCGAGCAAGAATATTGGCTCTCAGAAAAATCCCAAGTCGAAAGAAGCCATACCAGATGGCCGGAACCAAGATAACCAATCCTAAAAAACTGGCAATAAAAATCAACATTGACATGATAAAAACTCCTTTCTTTATCTAGCTTATGGGATTATTATACGCTTGTTTGTAAGCGTTGTCAATAAAAAGAACAGAGCTCCAAAAAGAAAGTTATGGAGAAGATTTTCCGCTTCGCTGTGGAAATTCTCGCTATTCAAAAAAGCGCTTTCTTGGCTTATAATTGTAGTATCAAATATCAGGAGGAAATGCAGCATGTCAACATTTAAAGATGGATTTCTCTGGGGTGGAGCTGTTGCAGCCCACCAATTGGAAGGCGGCTGGAAAGAAGGTGGGAAGGGGATCAGCGTGGCTGATGTTATGACCGCAGCTCGCCACGGGGTTCCGCGTGAAATTACAGCAGGAGTGGTGCCAGGTAAATACTACCCAAACCATGAAGCCATTGATTTTTACCACCGTTACAAGGGTGATATTGCTCTTTTCGCGGAGATGGGCTTCAAGTGTTTCCGGACTTCCATTGCCTGGACGCGGATTTTCCCTAAAGGGGATGAAAAGGAGCCTAATGAAGCCGGTCTGCAATTTTACGACGACCTTTTTGATGAATGCCTCAAGTATGGTATTGAGCCTGTTATCACTTTGTCTCACTTTGAAATGCCTTATCATTTGGTAACTGAGTATGGTGGTTGGAAAAACCGAAAGGTGATCGATTTCTTTGTTCGCTTTGCAGAAGTTGTTTTTGAGCGCTACAAGGACAAGGTCAAATACTGGATGACTTTCAATGAAATCAATAACCAAGCTAATTATCAGGAGGATTTTGCTCCCTTCACCAACTCTGGGATTGTCTACAAGGAAGGCGATGATCGCGAAGCAATCATGTATCAGGCTGCTCACTATGAGTTAGTGGCTTCAGCACGAGCAGTCAAGGTTGGTCACGAAATCAATCCTGACTTCCAAATCGGTTGCATGATTGCCATGTGCCCTATTTATCCAGCTACTTGCAACCCTAAAGATATTCTCATGGCTATGAAAGCAATGCAGAAGCGTTATTACTTTACAGATGTGCATGTCTTTGGTCGATATCCTGAGCATATTCTCAAATACTGGGAAAGAAAGGGAATTAAGGTGGACTTTAGCGAGCAGGATCAAAAAGACTTGCTGGCGGGCACTGTTGACTATATTGGATTTAGCTACTACATGTCCTTTGCTATTGACTCCCATCGAGAAAATAACCCTTACTTCGACTATATAGAGACTGAAGATTTGGTTAAAAATAACTTCGTTGAGGCTTCTGAATGGGAATGGCAGATTGACCCAGAAGGCCTGCGCTATGCTCTCAACTGGTTTACCGATCATTATCATCTACCGCTTTTCATTGTGGAAAATGGCTTTGGAGCTATTGACCAGGTGGAAGAAGATGGTATGGTTCATGATGATTACCGGATTGACTATTTGGGGGCCCATATCCGCGAGATGAAAAAGGCCGTAGTAGAAGACGGTGTGGATCTCATGGGCTACACGCCTTGGGGCTGTATTGATCTAGTATCAGCAGGTACGGGTGAAATGCGCAAACGCTATGGATTTATCTATGTCGACAAGGATGACGATGGCAAGGGGAGTTATGAACGTTCACCGAAGAAGTCCTTTAACTGGTATAAGGGAGTCATTGCATCAAACGGGGCTAGTCTATAGTTGAGTATAGGAAAACTAAAAAATACAGAGGAGGAGATGGCAATTTTGCTGCTTTCCGCCTCTTTTTTTGGAAAAATTAGGAGAAAAACATGATTGGAAGTATTGCAGCAGTTTTAACAACATTCGCCTTTTTGCCCCAAGTCATTAAGGTCATTAAAACTAAAGATACCGAATCCATAGCGCTTGGTATGTATCTCATGCAAGTAGTTGGTATTGGTCTTTGGTTGGCGCATGGATTGGCCATTCAAGATTTGCCTTTAATTGCGGCCAACAGCATATCCCTGATATTATCAGCCACTATTTTAGTATA
>CAUVQK010000207.1:0-3662 GCA_963553705.1 uncultured Streptococcus sp. | reverse complement strand
TTGATATGCAGAAAACCATGCACTGCCAAAAAGCCCATCTCCCGCTCAAAGCTGTGGCCGTATTCTTCAGCCTGCTCACGCGCCTTGTCCACTGAAATGAACAGCTCGCCGATATAGGCGTCAAAATCCTCCAGCATCTCAGCTAGCTCAGGATGGTCCAGCAAATCTTCTTCGTCAACAGTGATGTCCAGCTCAGGCTTATACTCCAAACTAATCACATCCGTTGGCCGATCCGTATCTCTATATTCCAAATTGAGTTCATGACTGCGCTCATTGCTGACGAAAGTCACAGCCATTTCCTTATTTTCCTTGCCCGTTTTCTGGGACGCAAACTCCAAAATTTCCTGGGTCTGTTTAAGAATCTCTTCCGAAACCTGACCCGTTTCATCTACCATTTCGATATACATATCTTACCCGCTTTGCTAGTATTACCTTATTATATCATATTTTGACTCACTTTAGGGAGCCGAGGGCAGGGTTTTGGAAAATAGCAGAGCAGATTTGTCAACCTCTCACTGTAAAGACAAATGCAGCTATTTTTATTTTGTCCCTCCTCAAAACTTTGCTTTTCACTACCTGCTATCATTGGCAAAAAGAAAAGGCTGGGAAAACCCAACCTTGTATTACAAGATGCTAATTGCCGGGATCGAACCGGCGACCTCATCCTTACCATGGATGCGCTCTGCCAACTGAGCTAAATCAGCGTACCTATCTAATATATCATGTAGATAGGTGCTTGTCAATATCCTTTCTCATTTTTTTGCAAAATAATCTTCCCTAGTCAGATAGTAATGAACCCGTGTCACAATGCAGCCTTTCTCATGCTTGTCTAGTGAAGCGTAAGGCTCTTCGTGGGAATATTTCATACCAGACTTGACCATAACCCTGCCAGATGCTGGATTGTCCACATCGTGCAGCGCCGCAAGTTTGTTCATTCCGATTTCCTCAAAAGCCAGCTTGATGACTGCGCGATTGGCCTCTGTCGTGTAGCCCTGATTCCAGTATTTTTTATTGATTACATAGCCGATAGCCGCCGTTTTTAAGTCCAGCCTGATCTTATGCAGATCAATAGTCCCAATGAATTTGCCATTTTCTTTCACTTCTACCCCCCAGCGCCCCAGAGGATTGGCCAGATAAAAGAGAGCGATATTATTGCGTGTTTCTTCCAGACTTTTATTTGTCTCAAACGTATAGCGAGTATTTCCCTCATCCGAAGCATACTCAAACATCGCAGGAGCATCCTCCAAGGTCACCGGACGCAGAATCAGCCGCTCAGTTTCCAGTCTGGTATGACGAGCCAGTTTGACATAGATATTTTCCATCATGGCCTCCTAGTTTTCCTTAACAGAATAGCACAATTCACTGATGAAAGCAAACCACTCTGATTTTTTCTTGATTTTTGAAACGTTTTCCTATACAATAAAAACATCTTAAAAAAGGAGCATATTTTTTATGTTAATCGGTATTCCAAAAGAAATCAAAAACAATGAAAATCGTGTCGCTCTGACACCAGCTGGTGTTCACAGCCTTGTCGGCAAAGGCCATGAAGTTCTGATTGAGACAAATGCAGGTCTGGGATCTGGCTTTGCCGATGCAGACTATGAAAAGCAAGGTGCAAAAATCGTCCCTACTGCTGCAGAAGCTTGGGCAGCTGAGCTAGTGGTCAAGGTCAAAGAACCTTTGGCAGCTGAATATGGCTTCCTCCGTGATGACCTCTTGCTTTTTACCTACCTGCACATGGCTGCAGCTCCTGAGCTAGCAGATGCTATGACTAGTGCCAAGACGACTGGTCTGGCCTACGAAACTGTCCGCGATCAAGATGGACAACTGCCACTCTTGGTACCTATGAGTGAGGTAGCTGGCCGGATGGCGGTCCAAATCGGAGCCCACTTCCTGACTAAGCGTGAAGGTGGATCTGGTGTACTTCTCGGCGGTGTTCCAGGTGTTCCGAAAGGGAAAGTTACCATCATCGGTGGCGGTGTCGTAGGAACTCATGCCGCTCGTATCGCTCTAGGATTGGGTGCTCAAGTGACTATTCTGGATATCAGCGCTAAGCGTCTGTCTGTCCTAGAAGATGTCTTCGGTCATCAAATCCAGACCCTCATGTCTAATCCTTTCAATATCGAAGCTAGCGTTCGAGAGGCAGATGTCGTGATTGGCGCTGTCCTCATTCCAGGTGCGAAGGCTCCGAAATTGGTGACAGATGATATGGTTAAGCAAATGCGTCCAGGCTCTGTCATTGTAGACGTAGCCGTTGACCAGGGCGGTGTCATTGAAACAGCCGACCGTGTAACGACTCACACCGAGCCTGTCTATGAAAAACACGGTGTCCTCCACTATGCAGTTGCTAATATCCCTGGGGCCGTAGCCCGCACTTCTACTATCGCTCTTACTAATGTCACCCTTCCTTATGTGGAGGCTTTGGCAGGGAAAGGCTTCAAACAAGCCATTGCAGATGACCAAGGCCTGCGCCAAGGTGTCACAACCTACCAAGGCCACATCACCAGCCAGCCAGTTGCAGAAGGCCTCAACAAGGACTACACATCTATTGACGAACTCGTTTAGTTGAAAATTTCGATTTTTAAAATCAATCTCACAAAAAAGAGCAGAAATAAATCTGCTCTTTTCGTATGTTATTCCATTTCTTCTGGCTCAGTTGCTGTCTCTTTAACAGGAGCTGGTTCGTAAGCTCGGATAATCTCCGCCACCACTGGATGACGAACGACATCCTTAGCTGAGAAATGCACAAAGTCGATCTGGGAGATGTTCTTCAATTTCTCCTGAGCGTCAATGAGTCCTGATTTGACATTGCGAGGCAGGTCAATCTGGCTGATGTCACCATTGACAATCATCTTGGACTGGAAGCCCAGACGTGTCAGAAACATCTTCATCTGCATGATGGTGGTATTTTGTGCCTCGTCCAGAATCACAAAGGCATCATCCAGCGTCCGCCCCCGCATATAAGCTAGGGGAGCAATCTCAATGATTTCTCGCTCCATAAGGCGCGTCGTCTGGTCCTTACCCAAAATCTGATACAAGGCATCATAGACTGGACGCAGATAAGGATCCACCTTTTCCTTAAGGTCACCAGGCAGAAAGCCCAAACTCTCACCAGCTTCTACTGCCGGCCGCGTCAAGATGATTCGCTTGACCTGCCCACGCTTGAGAGCTGTCACCGCCAAGGTCACCGCCAGAAAAGTCTTCCCTGTTCCAGCTGGCCCGATACCAAAGACGATATCATGATTTTTAACACTGTCTACATAGATCTTCTGACCAAGTGTCTTGACCCGAATTGGCTTGCCATAGCTGTCCTTGATAATCTCTTCTTCGTAAAGAGCTACAAACTTATCAATTTCATCATTTTTGACCATGGTAATGGCTGTCACAACATCGGGTGTGCCGATGGTCATGCCACGATTGACCAAGACCAACAGAGCCTGAATGACCTGTCGAGTCTCCTCGCAGGCAGCCTCCGTACCTAAAATCTGCACAATCTCGGTTCGGGCATGAATGGTGACCTTCAATTCCTGCTCCATCAGACGCAGATGGCGTTCATTAGAGCCAAAGAGATGAAAAGCATCATCTGGATGGCCCAGTTTCAATTCTACTGAATGTTCCTGCAAACAAAGAACCTCTCTATTTTATTTTTTTGAATGAATTAT
>CAUVQK010000206.1:0-3668 GCA_963553705.1 uncultured Streptococcus sp. | reverse complement strand
GATTTGTCAAAATTTCCAAGTGTTTTTTTGTCGGACCTGTCGCAGACAATTTTGTTTCCTGAATGGCGATAATATCTGCATTTTCTACTTGTAAGGTCTGAAGGACGGCTTGAGAGAGCTGAGCGCGGGCAGAATCACTGGTTAATGCGGCGTTGAGAGAGTCAATATTCCAAGAAATGAGTTTCATAAAATTTCCTTTTCTAGTAGAAGTTTGCTGAGTTTATTATAACAAAATTCAGGACTGATTTATAGCAAAGTGACTGCAAGGGGCTTGAAAAAGTAGGAAAGATTTTCTATAATAGAGCGAGAAAAAATAGGGGGAAGCCATGAAATTCTATTCTTATGATTATGTTTTGAGTCAGATTAGCCAGCAAAACTGGGTGACAGTTGCGCTTTCTGTCTTGCTGCTGCTTGTGACAGGATTTTTTGCTTTTAAGGCCTATCGCAATAAGCGCGATTCAAAATTCCGAGAACTAGCCATCATCTCTGTTTTGGCCTTGGTGGCTATGGTCTTGATTGGCATTAGCAATTTTCAGACTGACCAAGACTCTAACAACCAGTTTCAAACCTCTCTGCATTTCATTGAGGTCATTTCAGAAGACTTGGGTGTGGATAAGTCGGAGGTCTATGTCAATACTTCAGCCGCAACTGATGGAGCGATTTTGAAGGTCGGAAAGAACTTTTATCGGGCTATGAGTGGCAGTGAGCCGGATAAATATCTGCTTGAAAAAATTGACTTGCATAAGATGACAGATATCGAAATAGTGGAGGTTGAAAAATGACATTGAATTTTCTTGAAATCCTAATTAAACTAGCGCTGGGGCTTTTCTCACTGGTTTTTGTCATCAACGTGACGGGAAAAGGAAATCTGGCGCCCAATTCAGCAATCGACCAGATTCAAAACTATGTCCTTGGTGGCATTATCGGTGGGGTGATTTATAATAGCTCCATTAACATTCTTCAGTATGCTGTCATTCTCATCATGTGGACCATCTTGGTCTTGACCCTAAAGTGGCTCAATAACAATGTCCGTGCAGTTAAGCATTTGATTGATGGCAAGCCGACAACGTTGATTCAGCATGGGAAATTAATTCCCGAAGCCTGCCGTTCTGTTGGTCTTTCAGCAGCAGATGTGGCTTTGAAGCTGCGCAGCCAAGGTATTTTCCAGCTCAAGCAGGTCAAACGGGCGGTTATAGAGCAAAACGGCCAGCTGATTATTGTACAGGCTGGTGAAGAGAATCCTAAATATCCCCTTATCACAGATGGTGTTGTCCAAATTGATATTCTGGAGTCTATTGACAAAACAGAAGACTGGCTGGTGGAGAGACTGGCTAAAGACGGATACACTGATATTTCAAATATCTTCATCGCCGAGTATGAAAGTGGAAACTTGAATGTTGTAACCTATTAAACCTAGAATATTTTCTAGGTTTTTTAATTGATTTGAATGTTAATGAATGTCTTTTCGCAAACTTAACAAAATATGATATAATGAAGTGCTATTAAAAAAGGTTTCATTAGCCTTGAAAGGATTAAAAATGACTGAAAAACAATCGTTTTATATTACGACCCCTATCTACTACCCAAGCGGTAAGCTTCACATCGGATCTGCCTATACGACCATTGCCTGTGATGTTCTGGCTCGCTACAAGCGTCTCATGGGCTACGATGTTTTCTATCTGACTGGCCTTGACGAGCATGGACAGAAGATTCAGCAAAAAGCTGAAGAAGCTGGTATCAGTCCTCAAGCTTATGTCGATGGTATGGCGGTTGGGGTCAAGGAACTCTGGAAACTGCTAGACATTTCTTATGATAAATTTATCCGGACGACCGATGACTATCATGAAAAGGTTGTAGCCGATGTTTTTGAACGACTCTTAGCCCAAGATGATATCTACTTGGGTGAATATTCAGGCTGGTACTCTGTATCTGATGAGGAATTCTTTACCGAAAGCCAGCTGGCTGAAGTCTTCCGTGATGAAAATGGAAAGGTAACCGGCGGAATTGCGCCGTCTGGACACGAAGTGGAGTGGGTATCAGAAGAGTCTTACTTCCTCCGTCTCAGCAAGTACCAAGACCGCTTGGTAGAATTTTTTAAATCTCATCCAGACTTTATCACACCAGACGGGCGTCTCAATGAAATGCTGAAAAACTTTATTGAGCCGGGTCTGGAAGATTTAGCCGTATCTCGGACGACCTTTACTTGGGGCGTGCCGGTACCATCTAACCCTAAACACGTAATTTATGTCTGGATTGATGCCCTACTCAACTATGCGACAGCCCTTGGCTACGGTCAGGATGATCATGCTAACTACGATAAATTCTGGAATGGAACAGTCTTCCACATGGTGGGCAAGGACATTCTGCGTTTTCACTCTATCTACTGGCCAATCCTTCTTATGATGCTTGATATTAAGCTGCCCGACCGCTTGATTGCTCACGGCTGGTTTGTCATGAAGGATGGCAAGATGTCCAAGTCTAAGGGCAATGTGGTCTATCCCGAAATGCTGGTAGAACGCTATGGTTTGGATGCATTGCGTTATTACCTTATGCGCAGTCTTCCTGTTGGTTCAGACGGAACCTTCACTCCTGAGGACTATATAGGTCGGATCAACTATGAATTGGCCAATGACCTTGGAAACTTGCTTAACCGTACTGTTTCCATGGTTAACAAGTACTTTGACGGTCAAATACCAGCCTACGAAGAAAATGTAACGGATTTTGACGGAGCTCTAGCTCAGGTAGCAGCTCAATCTATCGCTGACTACTACAAACACATGGACGCAGTTGACTACCCACGTGCCCTGGAAGCAGTCTGGACGCTCATCTCCCGCACTAATAAATATATCGATGAAACTGCTCCTTGGGTTCTGGCTAAGGATGATTCCAAGGTCAAAGAACTGGCAGCAGTCATGAGCCACTTGGCAGCGAGCCTTCGTGTTGTGGCACACATGATTAAACCTTTCATGATGGAAACCAGCAAGTCTGTCCTCAGCCAACTTGGCTTGCCTCAAGCGACTTCTCTGGAAAACCTAGCAATTGACCAGCTCCCAGCAGGTCTGACAGTCGTAGAAAAAGGAACGCCAATCTTCCCACGTCTGGATATGGAAGAAGAAATTGCCTATATCAAAGAACAAATGGAAGGCAACAAACCTGCGGTTGAAAAAGAATGGAATCCAGAAGAAGTCGAGCTCAAACTTAACCGCAAGGAAATCAAGTTTGATGACTTTGATAAGGTAGAAATCCGTGTCGCAGAAGTCAAAGAAGTTTCTAAAGTTGAGGGATCTGATAAGCTTCTTCAGTTCCGCTTGGATGCAGGTGACGGTGAGGACCGCCAAATCCTCTCTGGTATTGCTAAATACTATCCAAACGAGCAAGAACTGGTCGGTAAGAAAGTCCAAATCGTAGCCAATCTCAAACCGCGCAAGATGATGAAAAAATATGTTAGCCAAGGGATGATTCTATCAGCCGAGCACGGCGACCAACTTACTCTCCTTACTGTGGACGAAAAGGTCCCAAATGGAAGTTTGATTGGATAACAATTTTTGATCGGTAGATGAAGTCAACAAAAACTTTCTTGACTTTATTCAATGACATTCCCCTAGCAGGAGGCTGCTTGGGGATTTTTGATGTAATATTCTCTTTGAAACCGCTTGACAAAAGGTATA
>CAUVQK010000205.1:0-3671 GCA_963553705.1 uncultured Streptococcus sp. | reverse complement strand
TTTTAAATTTAGTGCACAAGAAATCAAAATAAGACGGAAGGCCCTTCTTCCGTCTTATTTTCTAGTCTCGAGACTCTGGAATCAATCGAATTCCAAACTCATCCTTATTTATTAATAATCCCAAACTCTTCGTTCTTCTTCTGCTCTTGGGCTTCCTTATGATTGTCATAGAGATTGGCTAGGAATTTAGCGATTTCTTTGAGGATAGAATAGGTCGGGATTGCCACAATCATCCCCAGCACGCCATAAATATTGCTGGATAAAAGCAAGAGCACCATGATGGTAATAGGATGGACCTTCATCACACCGCCAACGATACGGGGGTAGAGGATATTGCCATCGACCTGCTGGATAATCAGCATGTAAATCAAGGCCGCCACCATCTTCTGAGGATCGGTAAAGGCATAAGTGATTACCATGGGAATCAAGCCGATACTCGGTCCCACATAAGGTATTAGATTAGCCAGACTGGAGAAAATAGCAAAGACCAAAGCGTACTTGAGCCCAATCACGCTATAGCCAATATAGGCCAGAGCACCGATAATCAGGGCATCGATTGAAATCCCGCTGATATAGCGGGCAACAGTAGCATTGAGATTGGTCAGCAAGCTAGAGATATTGAGCTTATCGCGCTTGAGGACTGTCCGCTCCAGCATGGGTAGGAGCTTATGGCCGTCCATGAGGAAGTAAACCAAGAAAATCGGCGTCATAATCAAAATCATCAGCGTATTGACAACTGCTGACAGAACGCTGCCCAGACTGTTGGTCACACTGTTAAGGATATTTTGCAGAATGTCCACATAAGACAGGTTGAGCTGCTGGATGGTGGACTGGATATTCAGATTTCTAAAAAGTGGATTTTTAGATAATTGATTGACAAAACTTTGAATTTCCCAATAAAGGCCTTGCGTAGAATTAATCAAGCTACTCAGCTGATTAATCAAAATCGGCAAGAGGTAAATAACACCCAAAGTAATCAAGCCAAACAGAAGGCTGAGCGTAATCAGAATCCCAATCATTCGGTTGATTTTGAGCTTGTCCTGGAGAAATTTCACCAGTGGATTCGTAATATAATAAAGAAATCCTCCCACAAGAAAGGGAATCAAGATTGTATTCACAACGCTAACAATTGGGGTTATCATATCCCCCATCTGGCGCCAGATAAAGAAGATAATCGTTAGCAAAAGGACCTCACTAGTCCAAAACATCAGCTTACTTTTATGAAACATTTGACTCCTCCTATCAGTTATTTTACCATAAATTTTGTTATAATAAAGGAGATTTAACGAAAGAAAGAGTAAAAATGGAAAAGATTATCAAAATGGAAAATGTAAGCTTAGCTAAACAAGGCCGAACCATCTTAAAAGATCTCAACTGGCAGGTGAAAAAGGGGGAGCATTGGGCCATCCTCGGTCTCAACGGTTCTGGAAAGTCTACTCTCCTGCGCCTGCTCATGGCTGAACATTGGAAGACCCAGGGCAAGGTAACAGTTCTCGGTACTGAATTTGGTGCCGGCGACATTCCTCAGCTGCGAACTAAGATTGGAGTAGTCGGCTCCTTCATTGCTGAGCGTCTGCCCAGCCATCTCACTGCCGAAGAAATCGTTCTGACAGGCAAGTATAAAAGCAGTATTCTCTATGCTCCTTACGGGCAAACTGAGCTGAACCAAGCTTGGGAAATGCTGGCTTCCATTGGCGGGCAAGAATTGATTGGCCGAAGCTACGCCAGTCTGTCTCAAGGGGAAAAACAGCTCTTGCTGATTGCGCGCAGTATCATGGAAAAGCCAGAACTGCTTATCTTAGACGAAGCGACCAGTGGTCTGGATCTCTTTGCCCGCGAGCGCCTGCTGGATCAGATTGGTAAGATTACACAGATGGACCAGGCTCCAACCATCCTCTATGTCACCCACCATGTAGAGGAAATCACTGCTGCTATGGATCATGTCCTGCTCCTGAAAGAAGGCGAAATCATAGCCCAAGGTCCTAAAGAAGACATACTTCAAAAAGTGGTCATGGATCGCTTCTATCCCCAACCAGTCGAGCTGATTGAGCTAGGAGAAGACCGCTATTTCGTCAAGGTGGAGGTCAGGTCCTCATGAAGCAATTTTCTAATACCATCTTCAACCTGGGCTACTTCCTGATTCTGACCATGACTGCCATTGCCTTGCTTTTCCTGTCTGGGCAGATTCTGCTATCCCATACTTACATACCTTTGAGGATTGCTGAGGGGGTCCAATTCGTCAATAATCCTTGGTATTTCTATCCTATCCTCCTGCTCTTTCTCCTCAGCCTCTTTTTAATCCGGCCACTGTTGGAAAAGGTTCAGACCAAGCATCTTTTTTGGATCCTGTCCCTCATCTTTATAGCAGCAGCGATTTTTCTGATAACGGCCTACGATGGCCGCATCCGAGCTGACGCCAAGCACGTTTTCAATGCAGCACTGGCCTTTAACCAAGGAGATTACAGCTCACTGACAACCGTCGGAAGCTACATGTATCGCAATCCCCATCAGTTAGGACTGATGACTCTGGAGCGACTTTATGCTTTTATTTCTCCGACGACTCAGTTTGCCTTTAGCATGAATGTCGTCTGGACTCTACTCAGTCATTTCTTGATTTACAAGATTACAGCTCTCCTCAATGCCAGAGAAATCATCCAGAAATACACGATTCTGCTGACATTTCTCTTTCTACCACAGCTCTTTTTCGTTCTCTTTGTCTACGGTACTATTCCCGGGCTCTTCTTCTGTCTGCTCAGTCTCTATGCTTTTATCAAGCTGGACCAGAAAGGAAACCTGCTCTATGCCTTGCTAGGAGCTGCCAGCATCAGCCTGGCCTGCCTCCTACGCAACAACTACATTATCTTTGCCATTATGCTGATCGGCGTCTGCTTCCTGTCCATTTTTTATAAATGGTCTTGGAAGAAACCACTAGTCATCATTCTGATTTTAGCCAGCATCGTTCTTTCAAATAAGGGACTAACAGCCTACTATGAGCAGCTGATTGGGGGCAAGATTGGTGTCGGTACCCCAAAAATCGCCTATATCACTATGGGCCTGCGGGATGATCCCAATCGGCAGACCTTGGGAGGCTGGTACGATGCCTACAATACCAAGATTCTCAAGCGCAACAAGTACGATGAAAATTTGGCTACAGAAATGGCCACTCGGGATTTGAAGGATATCCTGATTCACTTCAGCAAGCATCCTGCTTATGCGCTGAAATTCTTCTACGAAAAGGTCAAGTCTACCTGGACTGAGCCGACTTTTCAGTCTATCTGGACTGGGCCTCAGATTGAGCGCCAGCAGTACATGAAGCCAACTATCCTGCGCAGCATTTATGAGGAAAGAAAAGGTTATCAGATTGTTAATTTCCTGCTCTTAAGCCTGCTAGCCAGCATCTATCTGCTCTCCTGTTTCTTTATCCTGCATAAATTTTTCGTCGCCGAGGAAAAGCTGACGCCTTTTGACCTCTATCCCTTCATCTTTCTCTTGGGGGGCGGCCTCTTCCACTTCTTCTGGGAAACCAAGAGCCAGTATGTCTATATCTATGTCCTCCTTCTCATCCCTTCCGCCGCTCAATCCTTAGTCGACCTGAGCGATTGGTGGAAGAACAAAGGCAAAGGGAAATCAACAGACCAGCTTGAGAAAAACCTATAAAACTTGAACACTTG
>CAUVQK010000204.1:0-3688 GCA_963553705.1 uncultured Streptococcus sp. | reverse complement strand
AAGCCGCCGTTTGTATCTGTTGGAGACCAAGTTAAAAAAGGTCAAACCCTGATGATTATTGAAGCGATGAAGGTCATGAATGAAGTTCCAGCACCTAAAGATGGTCTGGTAACGGAAATTCTAGTTCAGAATGAAGAAATGGTTGAATTTGGGAAAGGGCTGGTACGCATCAAATGATTGATATCAATGCAATAAAAGAAGCACTTCCGCACCGCTATCCGATGCTTTTGGTAGACCGCGTTTTGGAAGTTAGTGAAGATGAGATTGTCGCTCTGAAAAATGTGACAGTCAATGAGCCATTCTTTAACGGACATTTCCCTCAATACCCTGTCATGCCAGGTGTTTTGATTATGGAAGCTCTGGCTCAAACTGCCGGTGTGCTGGAATTGTCTAAAGAAGAAAATAAGGGCAAACTGGTCTTCTATGCTGGCATGGACAAGGTTAAGTTCAAGAAGCAAGTTGTACCAGGTGATCAACTGATTATGACAGCTAAGTTTGTCAAGCGCCGCGGAACCATTGCGGTTGTAGAGGCGAAAGCAGAAGTTGATGGAAAACTTGCAGCCAGCGGTACTTTGACCTTTGCGATTGGCCAGTAGATAAAAGGAGCTTTCACCATGTTTCGTAAAATTTTAATTGCTAACCGTGGGGAAATTGCGGTCAGAATTATTCGTGCAGCTCGCGAGTTGGGAATTGATACAGTAGCTGTTTATTCAACGGCTGACAAGGAAGCACTCCATACCCTGTTGGCTGATGAGGCTGTCTGCATCGGCCCAGCCAAGTCCACAGATTCTTATCTGAATATGAACGCTGTCCTGTCTGCCGCTGTTCTGACAGGTGCAGAAGCCATTCATCCTGGTTTTGGTTTTTTGAGTGAAAACTCCAAATTTGCGACCATGTGCGAAGAAGTCGGCATTAAGTTTATTGGACCTTCAGGTGCTGTGATGGACTTGATGGGGGACAAGATTAATGCTCGGGCTCAGATGATTAAGGCGAAAGTACCGGTTATCCCAGGTTCTGATGGAGAAGTCCATACCTCTGAAGAAGCCTTGGAAGTCGCCGAAAAGATTGGCTATCCAGTCATGCTTAAAGCTTCTGCTGGCGGCGGCGGCAAAGGTATTCGTAAGGTGGAAAAGGCTGAGGATTTAGTAGCGTCCTTTGAGTCTGCATCTAGCGAAGCCAAAGCGGCCTTTGGTAATGGTGCCATGTATATGGAACGAGTCATTTATCCAGCGCGCCATATTGAAGTGCAGATTTTGGCAGATCAGCAGGGGCATGTGGTCCACTTGGGCGAGCGGGATTGCTCTTTGCAGCGTAATAATCAGAAAGTGCTGGAAGAAAGTCCATCCGTGGCGATTGGGAAGACCCTGCGTCAGAAGATTGGTGAAGCAGCTGTTCGGGCTGCTCAGTCTGTCGGCTATGAAAATGCCGGTACAATTGAGTTTCTGCTTGATGAAGCCAAGGGTGAATTCTACTTTATGGAGATGAACACTCGGGTGCAGGTTGAGCATCCAGTCACCGAGTTTGTTACCGGTGTGGATATTGTAAAAGAGCAGATCAAAATTGCAAACGGTCAAGAGCTGTCCTTCAGTCAGGATGATGTTGAAATCCGAGGGCATGCAATTGAGTGTCGGATCAATGCTGAAAATCCAGCCTTTAACTTTGCGCCGAGTCCTGGTAAGATTTCAAATGTTTATCTACCAAGCGGTGGAGTGGGGCTGCGCGTGGATTCAGCCGTCTATCCTGGCTACACCATCCCCCCTTACTACGATAGCATGATTGCGAAGATAATTGTTCATGGGGAAAATCGCTTTGATGCTCTGATGAAGATGCAACGTGCACTCTATGAATTAGAAATTGATGGTGTTGTGACCAATAGTGGCTTCCAACTGGACTTAATCTCAGATCCTAATGTAATTGCTGGTGATTATGACACAGCCTTTCTCATGGAGAAGTTCCTTCCGGCTTATCAAGAGAAACAATAGATACGACATGTAAGAGCTACTCTGTAAATTCGAAAGACGGTGGCTTTTGCTGTTTGATGTGCCTGAGTATAAAATCTTGAAAAGGAGAAGACGTAAACGATGGCTTTGTTTTCAAAGAAGGATAAATATATCCGTATCAATCCTAATCGAGCGAGTCGGGAAAAGCCTCAAGCAAAGCCTGAGGTACCAGACGAACTCTTTTCGAAATGCCCAGGTTGTAAGCATACCATTTACCAAAAAGATCTTGGAAATGACAGTGTGTGCCCTAACTGTGGCTATAATTTCCGTATTTCTGCTCATGAGCGCTTAAATCTAACTGTGGATGAGAACAGTTTTGAGGAGATGTTCACTGGAATTGAAACCAAGGATCCTCTGAACTTCCCTAACTATCAGGAGAAATTAGCACTTACCCGCGAGAAGACAGGCTTAGATGAGGCAGTTTTGACTGGGACAGCTAGTATCAAGGGGCATAAAATGGCTCTTGGCATCATGGATTCAAACTTTATTATGGCTTCTATGGGGACAGTTGTGGGTGAAAAGATTACCCGTCTCTTTGAGTATGCGACAGAGCATAAATTGCCAGTCGTTCTGTTTACGGCTTCTGGCGGTGCCCGCATGCAGGAAGGTATTATGAGCTTGATGCAGATGGCTAAGGTCTCTGCTGCTGTACAGCGTCACTCTGCTGCAGGCCTCTTCTATCTGACCGTCTTGACGGATCCAACAACTGGTGGTGTCACAGCCTCTTTTGCCATGGAAGGCGATATTATTCTGGCCGAAACACAGGCTCTGGTTGGATTTGCGGGGCGTCGAGTTATTGAGTCCACGGTTCGTGAGAAGCTGCCAGATGATTTTCAAAAGGCTGAATTTCTCATGGAGCATGGTTTTGTAGATGCCATCGTCAAGCGTGGTGACGTGAGAGATACACTTGCTACCTTATTAGCATTCCATGGAGGTCAAGCATGACAAAAATCACTCGGATTATTAAAGAAGCGCGTGATCAGGCTCGTTTGACTGCGCTGGATTTTGCACAAGGAATTTTTGATAACTTCGTCGAGTTGCATGGGGATCGCTCTTTTCGAGATGACGGTGCGGTGATTGGAGGTATCGGAACGCTAAACGGTCAGCCTGTAACAGTGGTTGGTATTCAAAAGGGTCGCAATTTGCAGGATAATTTGCGACGAAACTTTGGACAGCCGCATCCGGAAGGCTACCGTAAGGCTCTGCGTCTCATGAAGCAGGCGGAAAAATTTGGCCGTCCTGTGGTAACCTTTATCAATACGGCTGGTGCCTACCCTGGTGTCGGTGCTGAGGAGCGCGGCCAAGGGGAAGCTATTGCCCGTAACTTGATGGAAATGAGCAATCTCAAAGTACCGATTATTGCTATCATCATTGGTGAAGGTGGCTCAGGCGGAGCCTTGGCTTTGGCTGTAGCAGATAAGGTCTGGATGCTGGAAAACTCTATGTATGCAGTTCTCAGTCCGGAAGGCTTTGCTTCTATTCTCTGGAAAGACGGCAGCCGCGCTATGGAAGCGGCAGAGCTGATGAAAATTACTTCACACGAGCTCTTGCAGATGGAAGTGGTGGATAAGGTCATTCCTGAAAGAGGCTTTAACAACCATGAATTACTGGCTGCAGTGAAAGAAGAAATTGCTGCTGAGTTGGATGGTCTGTCTCAGCTTCCCTTGGAGCAATTATTGGAAAATCGC
>CAUVQK010000203.1:0-3710 GCA_963553705.1 uncultured Streptococcus sp. | reverse complement strand
AACCAGTTTTGACACATTTGTGGACTTCTCAGCACCGCCACTTTCTGTAAAATGTTTGACTCAAAACACCTCTGATGAACCTATTCTATCACCTTTCCAGCGAAAAATCAATAATTTCTCTCCCCAAAAAGTCCATCTGGCAGGTCGTGAAATCCTTTGCCCGCCTGATAATTGGCAAATTTCCCTAAAAGGAACTGGTAGGCATCTAGACGACTTTCGTAGCGAATGGCCGCTTCCTTGGCCCGCTCGTCCTGGTCTGCCTCGTAGACTGCCTGACTCTCCTTGAGGGCCATCTCGTTAATCATGACCTGGGTCTTGACCCAAGCTTCAAAGTCCTGTAAAAATTCCTGTTCGTAACTCATTTTTCTCACTTTCTAACGGCAAATACTTAGTCCAAATCTCGGTAAAAATCACTGTCAATGTCACGGAAGGGCTGAATGTCCTGTACATACTCCAGCACCCCCTGAAATTCACCGGCCTCATCCCGCACCGCTGCATAAGTCACATGGACAAACTTGCCCCGCGATTCCGACTTGAACCACATCTCAAACTGGTCCCGCTCTCCCTCTCGCAGAGCCTTGAAAATCCTCCGCACCTTGTCCAAAAACTTGGGCGGGTGACAGAGCTCGACATTGCGACCTATCTGGGACGGCGTCCGCTTGAAAATCATCTCGTCCGCTGGCACACTGTCATTATAATACTGGAAAATATCGTCCTTATTGACAAAGGTAATCTCCATGGGCAGATGATCCAAAATCAGATTGGCCTCCGCCACCGACAGATAGCCATGACCAAAAGGCTGCTGGGACTCCCGATTAAAGGCTTGTTCCTTCTTTTCCTTAGGCTTAAAGGAAATGGTGACCTGACCATCCGGCGTATCAATGACCTGCTCAAATCTGCCATCACTAGCCTGTTCTGTGCTGGCTGGCGCTTCGCTTCCTTCATCAGCAGCATCCCCAGCTTCCTCCTCCGAGAATGAGTGCCGCGCAGGAATCCATTTTTCCGTTGGCTTGATGATGGCATAGCCATAAGCATCACTCTCCTCAGCAATCTTGAGCCAGTCATCCTGATGGAAGGACTCGAGGAGAATCATCAGTAAAATAGACTCTTCCTTGAAAATCATAGCTTCAAACTCAGCCGCAAAAGTCTCAAACTTGTCCTTGACTTCTTGAATAGAAGCATCTGGTAGCTGCTCTGCAGCAATCTTAGCCTCTTGGAAAAGGTCTCGAATCTGGTCGTCTACCCCCCACATGACCTTGGGCGGCGAATCGTGGCCGTAGCTCTCCATGATGGGAAACATGAGCTCTTCCTTGCGCTGATAGTGGATATCAAACTGCCCCACCAAACCCAGCTGGCGCTGGAGTCCCTTGCGGATTTCTGGAAGAAGGTCCTCATCTTCTGTGCTTTCATAGGTGGATAGGAGCCTGCGAACCCGCATAAGAGCAGCCCGCAAGGCTAGATTTTCCTGCTTAAAGACCTGAACAGGATGGCCTGGATGGTCGGTATCAGCCACCTCTACATCCTGAATGGCACCTTTAAAGAGGTTGGCATGGACATTGCAGAGGGACATGACATCTTCGAAAGTCACTCCCGTATCCGAGTTCATCAGCTCATGCTCCATCAAGCTGATCTCGATAGCAGACACACCTGCAAAATGCTCATTAAAAAGCTCCTGGACGGACTCTGCCGAAGCTCCGTTATGTAGATCCAGCAAGATAGACTTGAGGACTTCAATGCGTTCAGTAGCCATGCCTAAATCCCCACCACTTCATAGCCATTTAATTCCAGAGTTTGCTTGATTTTATTCAGGTCAATTCCATTCATACCAGCACCTTTTTTGATAGAAACCACGCGCCCGACTGTATTGCGCATAACGGGATTGGCCAGAGGCGTAAAGCCCAACTCGACCAGAACATCCAAAACTTCTGGCTGCTTCTCAATCACTTCTGCCACTGGGATAGACAAATCAATCACATTATCCATAGCTGCTCCTTCATCGTCATTTTTCTACAATTATACCATAAAAAAGCTATCTGCCTCAAAGCAAAAAAGATCTGGGGGGCACCTCTTACGTTAGTTCAAAAGAAATTGAATAACACATTAAGATAGACATGATGATAGATTGTTTCAGTTTATTATTTCCTTAGACAACGATAAGAAAATATAAAGCACATTGCTTCGTCTTTTTTCCCTTTTGTGATAAGCTAAGATTAGTGAATTGAGAGGGTTTTCGTATGTATCTTGCAGACTTAATGGAAAAGAGTGAAGCGGGGCAGTTTATTGTCCTGTCTTATTTACAGCAGCATTCTACATCCAGTTTGAAGGACGTTATGTCTGAAACCGGCTTCTCGAAAGCAACCTTGACCAAGTACATTAGCCTGATTAACGACAAGGCTATGGACCATCATGCAGCCTTATCCATCCAGCTTCAGGACGAAACACTCAGTCTGTCCATCGGACCTGATACCAAGGGACGGGACATTTGCAGGCTCTTTTTGGACAATGCCGTCAAATACCAGATTTTAACCCACCTGCTCTACCATCAGCAGTTTTTAGCCCATCAGTTAGCTCAGGAGCTCATGATCAGTGAAGCAACACTCGGCCGTCATATATCCGGTCTAAATCAGATTTTATCAGAGTTTGAGCTATCTATCCAAAATGGCCGCTTGAAAGGGCCTGAGCACCAGATCCGCTATTTTTATTTCTGCCTCTTTCGCAAGGTTTGGTCCAGTCAAGATTGGGAAAAGGAACTTCAAAAATCAGAAAGAAGGCAGGAAGTTGCCGTCTTAGAAGAACTCTGCGGAGCCCAGCTCTCTCAAGGGCAGCGATTGGACTTGGCCCTTTGGGCACATATCACCCAACAGCGCCTAAGAGTCAATGCCTGTCAATTCCAAAACATTGAGCAGAAAATGCAGGGCTATTTTGAAAATATCTTCTACCAACGCTTGCATCGCCGGACAAATGATTTCTTTGCCGGACAGCACATCACCCTGAGCCAGGAAGACGGGGAAATGATGATTTTCTTTTCATTTCTCCTGTCCCATCGGATTCTGCCTCTGCACACCATGGAGTATATTCTGGGCTTTGGCGGTGAAATTGCCAGTCTGATTACGCAACTGATTCAAGAGATGAAGAGCCAGGACTTGCTAGGTGACTATATCGAGGATCAGGTGACCTACGAACTCAGCCAGCTCTGCGCCCGCGTCTTTCTTTTCCGAGGCTACCTCTTGCAAGACAAATACAAGCATGATCTGGAATTGCGCCATCCTTACTTATGGAGCGAATACGATTACCGACAAGTAGCAGACACTATTTTTAGCAAACTGCCTATTTTCCAGCAGGGAACATCTCTGGATAAAAAGGTTTTGTGGGAATGGCTCCAGCTGATGGAGTACATTGCTGAAAACGACGGTCAAGTCATCAAGATAGGTATGGACTTGATAGATAGCTTTATCGTTGTTTCCAGGATGACGGCCATTTTAAGGCGGTACTTAGAGTACAATCGCTTTATTACGATTGAATCCTACGACCTTACCAGAAATTATGACCTCATCATCACCAACAATCCTATTCATCAGGCCCAGCAGGTTCCTATCTATTATTTAAAAAATGACTTGGATTTGGAAGATTTAGCACAAATCCGTCACATGATATTTCATTAAGAAACTTGGAGAAATCCAGGTTTCTTTGTGATTTTCGCACAATCTCCT
>CAUVQK010000202.1:0-3712 GCA_963553705.1 uncultured Streptococcus sp. | reverse complement strand
AGTAATAGTAGTTTGTGTGAATTATGTGGAAAAATAGCTTAGTCCTTATTCTAACAAGTTTTGAGACTTGTTCACAAAGTGTGGATAAGTTTTGAAAAAATTCTGTAGTTTTCCACACGCTATTTAATTTTATTTTTGATGCTTTCAATTTCTAAACGTAAATTGTCGTCTGATTCAATCATGGTTTTGATTTTTCCATGTGCATGGATAACAGTCGTATGATCTTTGCCGCCAAATTCACGACCAATTTTAGGCAGACTGTTGTCAGTCAGCTCACGAGTCAGATACATAGCTACCTGTCTAGCTAAAACGATATTTTGTACTCGACGGCTGCCTTTCATCTCTTTGACACTAACACCATAGAATTTCCCAACTTCAGACTGAATCTTATCAATCGGGATAACTGTCACCTGGCTTGAATCCTGCTTGCGTGCTCGAATAGCTTCCGCGGCGATATCAATAGTAATTTCTTTCAGATGACGAACTCTAGCGATGAGACTGATGTCATTCAAAGCACCTTCCAAGTCGCGGACATTGGAGTCGAACTGTCCCGCAAGATATTCCAAGGTATCATTCGGGAAAATATAATCCAAGTCTTCAATTTTGTTTCGCAGAATTGCAATTCGTGTTTCAAAATCTGGCGGTGTAATATTCTGAGTTAATCCCCATTTGAACCGTGTCACCAAACGTTCTTCCAAATTGTCCAGATGATCAGGACTGCGGTCGCTGGTTAAAACAATCTGTTTATTTTCACCATGAAGAGCATTGAAAGTGTTGAAAAATTCTTCCTGAGTTGAAACTTTTTTTCCTCCCAAAGATTGAATGTCATCAATCAACAGAAGATCTAGACTACGATAAATTTTTTTAAAGCTATCCATCTCTCCTAATCTTAAATGTTCGAGGAAGTCGTTAATAAAGGTTTCAGCCGGTATATACTTGACACGCGCATCTGGAATATTTTCTAAAATCTGATTGCCAATAGCGTTTAATAAATGAGTTTTGCCCAGGCCAGGTCCTCCGTAGATAAAAAGAGGATTATAGGTTGTGGCTAGATTCTCAGATACCGCCAAGGCAGCAGCTTTAGCCCAGATATTTCCGTCTCCCTGAACAAAATTGTCAAAGGTATATTTTGACTTTAAGCCAGTATCAATAGGTGGCAAGCTTGGCTGAACAGTGCTGATTTGAGGACTGGTTACTGCAGATTTGGGTGTATCAATGTTAGTTTCTTCTTCAAAAATATACTTTCCAGCAATCTGATCATTAAAAATCTCAAATCCTGCAGTAAGAATAACTCCTACTAAGTTTTGCTCCCAAAATAGTTGTTTTACTGGACTATCTAGGAAAATAACAGCTTGCTTTTCTTCAACTTTGACAAGCTTGGCTTCAGCAACAAAGAAATCATAAGTTGTCTGTTTTAGCTGAGCATGAGCCAATTCTAAAATACGATTCCAAAAGTCCTGTTCTTTGGTCATAACTTCCCTCCTTTTCTATAATTTTCTGATTCATACGCATCTTATTTTATCATAAAGGTTCAAAGTTTTCCACAAGAACTGGAAAAGAATTCACATTGTTAGCTGAAGTTATCCACAGAATGTGAATAAAGTTAAAGTTTCTTATTTTAATAGGCTTCCTAATTGATTTAACAGTGGATAATCTTGTTATTTTTAAAAAAGAAAATAACAGTTTTATTTAAAACTGTTTATAATTCTTTGATATTCTTCCTCGCTTTCAAAAGGAATAATCAGCTTTCCTTTACTCTGGCTTTTTAACTGAATAGAAACTTTCAGACCGAGAATTTTTTTAATTTTTTCCTCTTCAGATTTAGCAAACAGTTCCTTATTAGGTTTCTTTTTGAGACTCTTTTTTTGCTGGAGAAGCTTTTCAACTGCTCGAACCGATAAATCTTCTCGACAGATCTTTTCCAGCCATAGTAGCTGTTCTTCTTCTTTTAAGGGGACCAGTAGGCGAGCATGTCCTTGAGAAATCTCTTCTTCCTTGATAGCTTGACGAACTTCTTTAGCCAGCTGTAAAAGTCTGACAATATTGCTGATATAGGGTCTAGATTTTCCCATGATTTTAGCAATTTCATCATGTGTCAAGCCTTTGTCAATCAAATTTTGATAAGACTCAGCCTCTTCTATAGGATTCAAGTCTTCTCTTTGAAGATTTTCGATAATGGCCTGTTTCAGCATGTCATCATCAGATAATTCTTTGACGACAGCTGGGATTGTTTCTAGGCCAAGAAAAGAGGCAGCTCTAAATCTCCGTTCTCCTGCTAAAATTTCATAACCAAAAAGTGAAGATTTCCGAAGAATGATTGGCTGAATGAGACCATTTTCTTTGATTGATGCCGCTAATTCTTCAATCTTTTTTTGTGAGAACTCTTTACGAGGCTGATAAGGGTTGGTTAGAATATCTTTAAGTGCAATATATTGAAAGTTTTCCATTTGTATATAGAATAACACACCTTTACGATTGTGTAAAGGTGTGTTGACAATCTTGTAAATAGGTTAATTTGAACTTAACTCTTTTGTTGATTTAGTGAGTTTGATTTTGACTGTTTGAGATTTACCATCTCGATAATAAGTAATCTCTACCTCATCTCCAATGCTATGCTTGTAGAGAGCAGACTGAAGGTCACTAGTGGATTCCACATCTGTATTATCTACTTTTGTAATGATATCATTTTTTTGAAGCTTGCCATCAGCAGGCATTCCTTGCTGAACAGAGCGAACAAGAATACCTGATTTCACTGAAGCAGGAAGATTTAATTTAGAAAAATCAGAAGTTGTCAGATTAGATAAATCCATCATTTGAATTCCTAAAGCAGGACGTGTGACTGTTCCATTTTTTTCAAGTTGATTGATAATATTTACAACATCATTAGATGGAATCGCAAATCCCATCCCTTCAACAGAGGTTTGGCCATTTGTTGAAATTTTACTTGAAGTAATTCCAATAACTTGTCCTTGGATGTTAATCAATGGGCCGCCAGAGTTACCAGGATTGATTGCAGCATCTGTTTGCAGTGCAGTTGTTGAAATATTTTCACCATTTTCAGATTGTAACGTAACGTTTCTGCCTAAACTAGAAATAATTCCTTGTGTTACAGAGTTAGCGTATTCTGTTCCAAGAGGACTTCCGATAGCGATAGCTGTCTCACCAACTGTCAGAGAACCAGAATCTCCAAATTCAGCGACATCAGTTACTTTTTCAGAGCTAATTTTAACGACAGAGATATCTGAATAAACATCTGATCCAACTACTTCACCTGGAACCTTGTTTCCATCAGCTAGCAAGATATCTACATTAGTTGATCCGTTCAGAACGTGGGTGTTGGTTACCAGATAGGCTGATTTTCCGTCCTTTTTATAAATTACGCCAGAACCTTCACTGGAGATTTGTGATTCATCGTTGGAAGATTCATCATTGATAACGCTGCTGGAAGATTCAGCATAAGTAATTACTGAAACAACGGCATTTTGAACCTTTTTCACAGCTTCTGAAATGTCAGTAGAGTTTTTATATGAAGTAGTTACACTGGTTGTTGAATTTCCATTCATTTTTACACGTGAAGTTACTAATGTAGTAACATAATTTCCTAAACTTCCACCGATAAAACCTATAATTAACACTGCAAAAAGCAATGAAGCCCTTTTGAAGGCAGTTGAAGAGTTTTTCATGTTTTCCTCCTTGAATTACAATTGATGAA
>CAUVQK010000201.1:0-3723 GCA_963553705.1 uncultured Streptococcus sp. | reverse complement strand
TAAGGTTTTCTTCTACTGGAAGGTGTGAACCATCAAACATGATAGAAGTGTAACCAACTTCGATACACTCAAGTGCATCTTCGTAGTGACCATGGTCCAAGTGAATCGCAACTGGTACAGTGATGCCCATTGATTCTACAAGGTTAGCGATCAAGTTACGAGCAACTTTGTAACCACCCATGTATTTAGCAGCACCCATTGAAGTTTGGATAAGCACTGGTGCTTTCTTAGCTTCTGCCGCACGCAGGATAGCTTGAGTCCACTCAAGGTTGTTTGTGTTGAATCCACCAACTGCGTAACCATTGTCACGAGCTGCTTGGACAAATTTTTCTGCTGAAACGATTGCCATTCTTATCAGGCCTCCTCTTATTTTTTGTGGTTAAACCACTTACATTGTTTATTTTATCACTTTTTCACTGAAATTGCTAGTTTTTCCTGAAATTTTAAAGAATTACAGGTAGACCCTCAGCCTTTTTAAGCGTCACTATTGCGAAAAGAAAAAGCTGGCCGAAGCCAGCTTACTTGATGCGGAGAGAGGGACTTGAACCCTCACGACCTAAAGCGGTCACAGGATCCTTAGTCCTGCGCGTCTGCCAATTCCGCCATCCCCGCGATTGAGTACCTTACTAGTATAACAGGACAGCTAAGGCTTGTCAAGAAAATTTTTGACTTTATTTCAAAAAATCAACTTTCTACTCAATCAACAAATCTAGGAAATCTAAGCGAAAATGAAGCTAAGGCAGGAACACAGAAAACTCAAGGTTGCTGAGTCGCAATAAAGACAGCCACCGTTTGGTCGGGAGCGTATTTTTCAAAGTCAATAGTGTAGTCCCGATGAAGCTCACCTGCTTCTTCTGCCTGCCAAATCCTCTGCCAAGCATGAAGAATAGCTTGAGGAGCCTCCTTATCTGCTTCAAACACTTGATAGGTCTGCTCGGATGTGTCAAAATCATAGACTTCCCCATCTGTCAAACGGCAGATAGAGAGACTGTAGTCTCCTTTGTAATCACTGGCATAGTCATGATAGACGGCATAAACCGGCTCCCCCTCAGCAAAAGCTTCTTTTACAGCTCCCTCTTGTTCCTGCCAGAGAGCTTGGATTTTTTCTACACAATGCTCATCTTGAAAATTATTAGTACGAATACTAGCTAAAATGTTTAGAAACATCTTCTTCCCTCCTTTTATTTTTCATTATAACATTTCTCTAAAAAAGTAGCTTAGGTCAGACAAAACTAGTCTATCTCTCCTGACTCTTTTCTACCGCTGCTGTGACAAAGGCTGCATAAAGACCTTCAGGTCGGTTCGGGCGGCTGGAAAGCTCTGGGTGATACTGACAAGCAACGAAGAATTTATTTTCTGGGATTTCCACTATTTCGACCAAGCGATTGTCCGGTGAGACTCCAGAAAATACAAATCCAGCTGCCTCAAACTGCTCGCGGAAAGCATTGTTAAACTCATAACGATGACGGTGACGGCGCTGAACGACTTCTTGATAGTCGTAAGCCGCTGCTGCCTTAGAGCCACGCTTAAGTTTAGAAGGATAGAGCCCCAGTCTCAGCGTTCCACCCAAGTCTTCAACATCAATCTGATCACGCATGAGATCAATGATTGGATACGGTGTGTCTGGATTTAGCTCCGCTGAGTTGGCATCTGCCAGTCCTAGGACGTGACGGGCGAATTCGGCACAGGTTAACTGCATACCCAAGCAAATACCCAACATAGGAACATCCTGCTCACGCGCATAGCGGATTGCCTGAATCTTACCCTCAGTTCCTCTTTGACCAAAACCACCCGGAACGATAATCCCATCCGCATTTCCAAGAAACTCAGATGCGTTTTCGGCCGTTACCTGATTCGCATCAATCCAGTTAATTTTAACCTCCGCATCATTGGCATAGCCGGCATGCTTGAGCGCTTCGACAACTGAAATATAGGCATCTGGCAACTCAACATACTTGCCGACCAGAGCAATCTGAACCTGCTTTTTCAGACTCATCACTTGCTCTACCATAGCTGACCACTCTGTCATATCCGCTGCCGGCACATCCAGCTTCAGATGGTCACAGACGATTTGGTCCATCTTTTGCGCCTGCAAATTGAGAGGAATTTGGTAAAGATGCTCCACATCCAACGACTCAATGACCGCCTCCGGCGCCACATCGCAGAATTGAGCCAGCTTATTTTTGATATTTTGCCCAGCTGGCTCTTCTGTGCGGATGACCAGCATATTAGGCTGAATCCCCAGACCGCGCAACTCTTTGACAGAATGCTGAGTCGGCTTGGTCTTCATTTCTCCAGCGGCCTTGAGATAGGGCAGGAGAGTCGTATGGATATACATGACATTGTCTTCTCCGACATCCGCCTTCATCTGGCGTAAAGCTTCTAAGAAAGGAAGAGACTCGATATCGCCCACTGTGCCACCGACCTCGGTGATAATCACATCCGAGTCCGTCGTCCGTGCTGCTCGCTTAATCTTGTCCTTGAGAGCATCCGTAATATGCGGAATGACTTGGACCGTCGCCCCCAGATACTCGCCTTTACGCTCCTTGCGCAGGACTTAGCTATAGATTTTACCAGTGGTGACATTGGAGTATTTATTGAGATTAATGTCAATAAAACGCTCATAGTGCCCCAGATCCAGATCCGTCTCGGCTCCATCATCTGTGACAAACACTTCCCCATGCTGATAAGGGCTCATGGTACCAGGATCAATGTTGATATAGGGGTCAAACTTCTGAATCGTAACCTTGAGGCCTCGATTCTTCAAAAGTCGGCCCAAACTAGCTGCCACAATCCCTTTCCCGATAGAAGAAACTACACCGCCAGTGACAAAAATATATTTAGTTGACATACGTGCTCCTTTTCATAAAACAATTCATTTCAGCAACCACGTCGTTGCTGGAAACTTATCTAGAGGAGGATTTCCCATATTCTGTCTGAAAAAGAAAAATAGCTCCCTAAAAACAGGAAGCTGATAGTCTATAAAAATCAAATTTGGAAAGCTTCTTCCAGTTAATTTTCCTCAATACTAATGACATGTGTTTCGAATTCTAGTTCGGGCATGGACTCTGCTAAATCGTGTCGGATTCGTTCCAAGGCTTCCAGACGCATTTCGACAGAGGTATTGGCATTCCCCTGAATGATGAAAATAGCATCCTTGGTCTCCTCATCAAACTTATAATACTCGCTGTCACGAACATCCAGCCAAGCCAAAATGCCTTTGGCATCCCGGTAGACATAGTCCGTCTCGGCAACATGCTTCTCCTTGGACAAAATAGGCAGAAAAACATCTTCCTTTTGGCTTACGGTGAATTCTATCTGACCTTCAATCTTATCAAAATCATGCCCACCAATAGCCAGTAGAGAATGCAGGGCTTCGACATTATAAATATCAATAATGCTATTAATATGAGGGAGCGAGCCTCGGTGCTGGATATTGCGAATCAGAGCGGGAACCGTCGGAGGATTTTTCTTGACACTGCGACCTACGCGCTGCAGTATCTCTATATAACCTTGAACCACCGGCGACTCAAGCACCTCATCCAAGTCGCAGGCTAAAGCCCAGTCTTCCATTTCCTTTTTCTTTTTTAGAAATGAGGAAGACAGTTCTGCATGAGGATTGACATTCTTGGCAATCCCGATAACGACACTTTTTATGCCTAGTTCACCCAGACTCTTATCAATGACAAATTTCATAGCAGCATACCTCCATCTTTTCTTTAT
>CAUVQK010000200.1:0-3728 GCA_963553705.1 uncultured Streptococcus sp. | reverse complement strand
TCAGCTGTACGAGCGTTGAACTCTTTTGTGAATCCCATGATGTTGATACCAGCTTGACCAAGCGCAGGTCCAACTGGTGGAGCTGGTGTAGCTTTACCAGCAGGGATTTGCAATTTTACAAGTTTTTCGACTTTTTTAGCCATTTTTAAATCCTCCTTTGTGGTTTTGGCGGTAAATAAAGATTTTTACCTCCCACAAGTATGCTTTTCGCATACCTTTCTATTATACACTAAACTTTGTTAAATGCAAGGAATTTTATCTTCTTTTTTGAATTTTTTGTGGTAAAATAATCTTATGACACTATTAAAGATTGCTTCGATTTTATTTATCTTTTTAACTTTGATTTTAACCACTATTACAGTGCGAGTTTTTCAATTAAGAAAATACGGTTTAAACTTTGCGGACTTGGCTTTTCCGCTTTTTGTTGTGGAATTTTATATCATCTCAGACAAGGCCTACTATCATAGCTTGCTGCCCCAGCTGACCCTGGCTCTCTCAGTTCTCGCTATCGCCATCACCATCTATTTTCTCAAGAAAAAACGGAGCTTCTACTATCCCAAGTTTTTCAAGTTCTTCTGGCGAGCTGGATTTCTTCTGACCTTCTTCATGTACCTAGCCATGGTCATCGGTCTCTTTTTGTAATAATGTAAAACAAAACCCATCGGTTATCAGATAGCCGATGGGTTTTTCATATGCGGGACTTACAAGTCATTCTTTTACCGAGAAAAATGACTTTCCGATGCTCCTAGTCTTATTCGTGAATCTCCAGAGGCAGGCCATCCGGATCAAAGAAGAAAGCCATCTTACGGCCGTCGAAGTCGTCATAGCGCAGCCCTGTATGAGGAATCTCCAAACAGTCAAATTCCTCTAGCGTTTCTTCGACATTTGTCACTCGGAAGGCCAGATGCCGCAGACCCGTATGCTCTGGAGCAGGCAAGGCTGGCCGCTTAGGAGCTTCTTCCTTGATAAAAATTTCAAGAGTCAGATTTCCCTTGCGAACATTAAAGAGAATATCCTGCTTGTCCAGCCGATGGTGCTCATCCAGCTGCTCAAAGCCCAGCTTGTCCACATAAAACTCCCTAGTCTTGGCATAATCATGGCCAATGATGGCTATATGGTGAATGGTATCTAGTTTCATACCTTCTTTTCCTTTCCTTGGCAATGTGTAAGTAGAGAAAATCTGCCGGCTGACTGCTGGCAGATTTGTTTCTATCAAATGATTATCTTGCTAGCAAACTAGTGAAAATAAAGATTAATTAGTCTGCAAAACCTTTCTCGGCTTGGTTCCCTCGGCTGGTCCGATAACGCCTGCTGCCTCAAGTTCTTCCATAAGACGAGTGGCCCGATTAAAGCCGACCGAGAGTCGCCGCTGAATCATAGAAGCGCTGGCTTTCTGAGTCTCGATAACCAAAGCCTTGGCTTCTTCAAAGAGGGGATCACCTTCATCGTCGCCACCGCCAGACTCCATATCACTTTCAGATACTTCACCAGGATCAAAGCTGTCGTCATAGTCAGCTTCAGCTTGATTCTTGACAAAGGCTACGATTCGCTCCACATCTTCATCCGAGATAAAGGAGCCCTGCAGACGAACCGGATGATTTTCATCAATAGGCTTAAAGAGCATATCCCCACGGCCCAAGAGCTTTTCTGCTCCATTTTCATCCAGAATGGTCCGACTGTCTGTCCCGCTTGATACAGCAAAGGCAATCCGAGAGGGTACATTGGCCTTAATCAATCCGGAGATAACATCTACAGATGGTCGCTGGGTAGCCAGAATCATGTGAATCCCAGCCGCACGCGCTTTTTGTCCCAACCGGATAATGGCGTCTTCCACTTCCTTGCTGGCCACCATCATAAGGTCAGCCAACTCATCCACAATGACGACGATTAAAGGCAGGGGAACCTGCTTGTACTCTGACTGAGCATTGTACTCGGCTACTTTAGCATTATAGCCAGCAATGTTACGGGCACCGACCTTGGAGAAGAGTTCATAGCGGTTTTCCATCTCGTCTACAACCTTCTGGAGGGCGCGGCTAGCCTTACGTGGATTGGTCACGACTGGGATAAGCAAGTGAGGAATCTCATTATAAACGGACAGTTCCACCATCTTTGGATCCACCATCATAAACTTGACTTCATCCGGTCTGGCCTTCATGAGAATGCTGGCAATAATACCGTTGACGGCCACAGATTTACCAGAGCCAGTAGAGCCCGCTACCAAGAGATGGGGCATCTTAGCCAAGTCAAAGGAACGGACAGAGCCGTTGACAGCCTTACCAAGTGGGATTTCTAGGAGCTTGCTGGCATCCGTCTTGGACTGATCCCAGAGTTCTCGGAAGGTCACGGTCGCAACTTCAGAGTTGGGTACTTCAATCCCGACAAGAGATTTCCCAGGAATCGGCGCTTCAATCCGCACATCCTTAGCAGCTAGGGCAAGAGCCAAGTCATCAGCCAGATTGGAAATCCGATTGACCCGAACACCAACAGCTGGCTTGACCTCGTACTTAGTGACGGAAGGTCCGATTTCAGCCCGCTCAACAGCAGCCTTGATGCCAAAACTAGCAAAGGTTTCTTCCAAAATCTTAATATTGTCTCGGACAATGCGCTTTTCTTTAGACTGGTTTTTAGGCTTGTCAGGCGCAAAGAGGTTGATGGTCGGCAGCTTGTAGTCCAGACTTTCCTTGGCGGTGAAGTCCACTTCTACGTCCACGTCCGCGTCTGCCTCCTCCATCTCTTCTTCGCGACCAAAGTCCAGAGGCTCATGAGGGTCATACTCTCCTAGTTCCTCATAGTCTGCTTCGTCAAAGTCCACAGCTGTTTCTGACAAGTCCTCGTCATCTAAAATCTCTCCTGTTTCAGGATCGACTTCAGCTTCCTCTTGCTCTACTTCAATGGCTTGCATAGCTGCCTGTGCAGCTTTTTCTTCCTGCTCCAGGAAACGGAGCTGACGCTTTTCTTCTTGCTTTTCTCTCCAATTTTGAAAGGCTGCCATAGCCTTTTCTGAAATATCATAGATAGACCAAGGGCTCATAAGCAGACCGCCCAAAAGAATGAGCAGCAGGCCGAAGAAATAAGAACCGATATTTGAAAAAAGGAAAGAGATAGGTGCGTATAAGAGAGAACCCAGCAGGCCGCCACCCGCGAAGGAGCTGACCTTAAAGGCTGTCAGATCAGTCAAAACCCTGCCTAGAGTTGTGGATAAGACAGCTGCCCCTTCTAGCTTCAACACACTGACGAAATAAGCTTGGAAAATTAACTCCAGTCCCAAAAAGAGGCTGAAAAATCCTGAAACCGTCCCCTCGTGCTTGTGCAGCCACTTGAAAAAAAAGAGATAGCCAAAGCTGGCCAGAATAGCCAGATAAGCTAAGCTTCCCACCAAGAGGCGAATCATATTATAAATGGTGACTCCAAAGGCGCCCAGCTTAATTGCTGCAAACAAAAGAATAAGAGCCAATACAAAGGTGGCAATCATTCTCTTTATTGCTTTTTGTCTTTCTAATTCTGCTTTTGTTGGCCGACGAGTTGTCCGGCCTTTTTTCGTGTTTTTCTTAGTTGCCATAACCCTTATTATACCATATTTTAGCCTTGGATGAGAAATCTTTTATCTAGATCTGAAGCAAAAAACTTATTTATCCACGTAAAAAGAACTGGGCTAACCAGTTCTCATTTCACTATCACGCAATCCTTATTAAGCTTCTGCACTTGAATCTTCTGGCATAACCGCCCAA
>CAUVQK010000199.1:0-3736 GCA_963553705.1 uncultured Streptococcus sp. | reverse complement strand
ACGACCAAGATGAGCCTCTTTGCGCTGGAGCAGGTCTTGCGGGGCGGAGAAACGGTGTTGGATGTAGGCACGGGCAGCGGCGTTCTCTCCATTGCCAGCTCTCTCTTGGGGGCTAAGGACATCTACGCCTATGATTTAGACGAGGTGGCAGTACGCGTAGCCCAGGAAAATATTGAGCTCAATCCAGGTATGGAGAACATCCATGTGGCACCGGGGGATCTTCTCCGAGGCGTAGAAATTGAGGCGGATGTCATTGTTGCCAACATTTTGGCCGATATTCTCATCCATCTAACAGAGGATGCCTACCGTCTGGTCAAGGATGAGGGCTATCTGATTATGAGTGGGATTATTTCTGAAAAGTGGGAAATGGTGCGCGAGTCAGCAGAAGCGGCAGGATTTTTCTTGGAAACGCATATGATTCAGGGCGAATGGAATGCCTGTGTCTTTAAGAAAACGCAGGACATTTCAGGCGTGATAGGTGGTTAGATGCAGCAGTATTTTATAAAAGGAAACCCTCAGTCTCCTCTGGTGATCACGGATAAGGACACGGCCAAACATATGTTTTCAGTCATGCGGCTCAAAGCGGGCGACCAAGTCACATTAGTCTTTGATGATGGTGTGAAACGGCTGGCCCAGGTATTGGATTCCAGCCAGCAGAGTTTGGAAATCTTGGAGGAGCTAGCAGACAATACCGAGCTACCGGTCCAAGTGACCATTGCTTCAGGCTTTCCTAAGGGTGACAAATTAGAGTTTATCACCCAGAAGGCAACGGAGTTGGGAGTGAGTGCTATCTGGGCCTTCCCAGCGGACTGGTCGGTGGCCAAGTGGGATGGCAAAAAGCTGGCTAAAAAGAGTGAAAAGCTGGAGAAAATTGCTCAGGGAGCAGCAGAGCAGAGCAAACGCAATCTGATTCCTGAGATTCGGCTCTTTGATAAAAAGGCCGATTTTCTGGCAGCCTTAGCAGTCTTTGACCGTATCATCGTGGCCTATGAAGAATCGGCCAAAGAAGGGGAATCTGCAGCTCTAGTCCGGGCTCTGTCGGGCTTGGTAACCGGCGCAAAAGTCCTCTTTATCTTCGGACCAGAAGGCGGTCTGTCGCCAGATGAAATAGCCGCCTTTCGCCAAGCAGGTGCTGTCTCCGCCGGTCTAGGTCCACGTATCCTACGTGCTGAAACCGCTCCGCTTTATGCCTTGACCGCAGTCAGTGTTTTGTTGGAATTGGTAGAGGACAGTCTTTAAAAAGCAAATCAGCAACCGTTTTGGCTGCTGATTTTTTAATTATTACCGTCTTTCTCGTTTTTTGAAGGCGAAGATTCCTGCAAGTCCGGTCATGACAAGTCCCAAGAGTCCGAGTGAGGATGTCTTTTCTCCAGTTTCTGGGAGGCTTTCTGCTCCTGCCTGTCTGTGAGACGTTTGCTTGTTTGTGCTAGGGTTAACAGCATTCAAGACAGGGAAGTCAACTCTGCTATACTGCAGGTTGGCTGTTTCGACTGCGATAGTCGGAGAGCTTGGCTGCTCAATAGGCACTGATTCAGTTTTCGGTGCGACGTAGACGAATTTGTATTCGCCAAATCCTTCTTGGGCAGAAGCTGCTAGATAGACGATGTCTCCGTCAGTACCAATCAAGTTCTTGGCCTTATCAGCTGTTAGGAAGCGCAGGTCCAGTCCCTTAATGGTGTCAGCGAAATGCCAGTTCTGATCTGCACTTGGATTGATATTTTTGACAGCTAAGATATAGTTGATGATAGCTTGGCGGTTTTCCAGATTGAGCAGACGATTGAGGCTGGCTTCTCGAACACCTGGGAAGTTACCGTTAGACCGGTAGTTGTTGGTCACGACGATAAATTCCTGATTGGGGTCAATCTCCTTGCCTTGGTATTTGAGGTTGCGGACCCGGCTGGCATTTGGGTTTGCTAGTTTGCCTTCGCGGTCGTATTTGTTCGGCTGGGTAATGTCAAACTCATAGGTAACACCGTCGATAACATCAAAGTTATAAGTCCGGTAGTCAGTATTGACGAGATTTTGCGGTTGGCTATTGTTTGGGTCAATGGTGTTGAATTGGCCAGCTGACATTTCCAACCATTCTTTGAGCTGGGCACCGTTGACCTTGAGGATAGCAGTTACATTATCGTAGAGATAGAGGTCTGCTACGTTCTTGATGGCAATAGGACCAGCTGGAATGTCTGTGTAGGCCGTTGCATCTCCACGAGTTCCTGCCTTGAAAGGAGCTGCTGCAGACAGAATAGGAAGGTTGGCTTCAGGCGTGCCAGCCAGCTCTTGCTTAGCATACCAAAGCTGGGCATTGTTGACGATTTGCACGGATGGATCGTCTTTGACCAGAGCGAAGTAGCTGGTAATCGGTGCAGTCGTGGTGCCGACTTGCTGGCGGACATAGTTGATAGTCCCTTGGTGGGATTCTTGGGCAATGTCAATGACGCGCTTGTCTGCTAGATTAGACTTGGTATCCACCTTGCGGATGGAGCCTTTGCTGTCAGTGACTTTCCATTTTCCGTCAGTATAGTTCAGTTTGAGGTCAATGACGCCCAGATGATCGCCGTATTTCCCAGCCATGGTCACTGGAGTACCATTGATTTTACCGTTGACCCCATCTACACCAGGATATTTTTCGTAGAAGCCAGTTCCGTTTCCGCTTGGAAATTCTGCGTGAGAGTGGCCCGTTACAACAGCATCTATACCTGGCAGGCTGGCGATTTGATAGCCTTCATTTTCCTCGCCTTTTTCATACTTGTCATCCCCGATACCAGAGTGAGAAAGTACCAAAGTAATGTCTGCACCTGCCTTGCGCATCTCAGGAATGATATCTCGAATAGCCTCAACAGAATCGCGAACGACCACTTTTCCTTCTAGGTTTGCCTTATCCCAATTGAGAATCTGCGGCGGAACAATCCCAGTCACACCAATCTTGACATTCGTCAAACGGCCCTGAGTATCCGTAAAGGTCTTTTCGATGATTTTGTAAGGCTGATAAATGAATTTACCAGTCGCTGGATCCAGCACATTGGCATTGACAAGAGGCATGCCTGCTGTCTCGATTACGCGGTTCAGATAGTCCAGACCGTAGTTGAACTCATGGTTGCCTAGCGTACCAGCTTCAAAGCCCAGAGCTTGCAGGGCAGCGTACATAGGGTGCTGCTCGCCCTTCTCCACAGGATCCACAATGGCCTTGTAAGTTCCCAGCGGCGTTCCTTGGATGGTATCGCCATTGTCCACCAAGAGGACGTTTGGATTTTCTTTCTTGGCCTTCTCAATCAGCACGGCAGTCTTAGCCAGTCCCAAGGTCTCAACCGGCTTGTCCTGATAGTAGTCGTAGTTGACCAAGTTGGTATGGAGATCGGTTGTTGCCAAGATACGCACATCAACAGTCTGTCCCTCCACGGGCTTAGTATCCTCAGTAGCTGCTACATTGCGAGCCATAGCCATCAGAGCATCAGTATTTCCACTAGCATTTTCTGGGGAAATAGCAGAGCTAGGCTCCGTGCTCTCTGTTGTCGCAGTAGTCTCAGTAGGACTTGCAGCAGTCGTTGGTTTTGCTTCCGCTGCGCTGTTTTCTACTGGAGCAGGATTAGCAGTGACAGCTGGAGTATTCTCATCAGCCTGAACAGCATTTACAGCTGCTGCAAGTGCTGCTGCGCTCAAAAGCGCAACCGTTTTTTGAAGGGATGATTTGGACATAATATCTCCTTTGTTAAAATGAATTTCAGACTTATATTATACT
>CAUVQK010000198.1:0-3753 GCA_963553705.1 uncultured Streptococcus sp. | reverse complement strand
AAAGATATTTTTTTAGAAAATATATTGACACGTTGTCAACCAAGTTCGCTCGAACGCCTGATACTATAGCATTTTCGGTTGTTGGACTCAAGCCTTTAAAACCCCAATTTCTCAAAAATAAGCTGATAGTTTTCTTGGATTTGGTCTAGGCTAACAGTAATCTCCTCACGATTATGATTGTTCTTAACAGTCACCTGACCGCTCTCCACTTCGCTTTCACCCAAGGTGATAAGAGTTTTGGATTTAAAGATATCAGCCGACTTAAACTGAGCCTTGAGCTTGCGGTCTAGATAATCCCTTTCTGCCGCAAATCCTTGTGCGCGGAGAGCCTGCACTAACTCCAAAGCTCTGCCATTGGCACCAGGTCCTAGAACAGCTACATAAACATCCAGAGCGGTTTCAATCGGTAGCTCTACTCCTTGCTTGTCAAGTACGAGAAGTAGACGTTCTAAGCCCATACCAAAGCCAACACCTGGGGTTTCAGGACCACCAAAGTAAGCCACCAGCCCATCATAACGGCCGCCAGCACAAATGGTCAGCTGACTGCCAGCCACCTCTGTCGTAAACTCGAAAATTGTGTGATTATAGTAGTCTAGCCCACGGACCATGTTGGTATTGATGACATAAGGAATCTGTAAGGTCTCTAGCATAGAACGAACAGCCGCAAAGTAGGTACTGCTCTCCTCATCCAGATAGTCCAGAATAGACGGTGCACCTTCTACTGCCGCCTTGTCTTCGGGTTCCTTAGAATCCAGTACGCGCAGCGGATTCTCCTCCAAGCGACGTTGGCTATCTGCTGAAAGGCTAGCCTTCAGCGGGGTCAGATAATCAATCAAGGCCTGGCGGTAAGCAGCTCTGCTCTCAGGATTCCCCAGCGAGTTAAGCTCCAAGCTGACATTAGTAATACCAATATCCTTGAAAAATTGAGCCGCCATGGCAATCATTTCTACATCTGTAGCAGGATTACTAGATCCAAAACACTCTGCTCCAATCTGGTGAAACTCGCGCAGACGGCCAGCCTGAGGCCGCTCATAGCGGAACATAGAGCCCATATAGTAGACTTTGACAGGCTTTTGCACTTCAGGAGCAAAAAGTTTATTCTCTACATAAGAACGCACCACGGGCGCTGTCCCCTCTGGACGCAGCGTGATATGACGGTCCCCCTTGTCATAAAAGTCATACATTTCCTTGGTCACAATGTCTGTCGTATCCCCGACCGAGCGGCTGATGACCTCATAGTGCTCAAAAATCGGCGTGCGGATTTCGCCGTAATTGTATTTTCTAAATGTCTTGCGGGCAAAGTCTTCTACATACTGCCACTTGGCTGATTCTTGAGGAAGAATGTCCTGAGTTCCTTTAGGTTTTTGTAATTTCATCTTCTGACCTCCGCCTTCTTTAGTACTTATATTCTATCATAAGTCCGCCATTTTGAGGAGCCCGAAAGGGATTTTTCGTTTGGAAGAACTAAATCCGTTTTCATGTTCCAAAATAGCTTGAAAAAAAGTCAGAATTGTGAGAAAATAAAAACAATTCAACTCAGAATAGAAGGGGATAGCCATGAGAGACGATATCAAAATCAATGATCGAGCAGCTGCAATTCAGGATAAATTGGTGGAGAAGCTCGAGCGTATTTACGATCCGGATGTAGAGCTGGATGTCTATAACTTAGGGCTGATTTATGAAATTAACTTAGACGAAAACGGCCACTGCAAGGTTGTTATGACCTTTACCGATACAGCCTGTGACTGTGCTGAGAGCCTGCCCATCGCCATCATGGACTCTCTTAAGAAAATTGAGGAGATTGAAAGTGCCTCTGTCGAGGTTACCTGGTCTCCTGCTTGGAAAATCACTCGTATCAGCCGTTTCGGCCGCATTGCCCTGGGAATCAGTCCTAGATAAGAAGATGATTCGTTTATCAGCATTTAAAACAAAAACACCAAACCCGCTAGAAAAACTAGCGGGTTCTTTTTTTTCATATATAGGCTATTTCTTGCCGGTTTCTTCTGGTTTCCAGAAGTCAGTAACAGCACCTTTAGCGGCAGAGGAAACCATGTGAGCATATTTACCAAGTACCCCGCGACTATAAAGCGGTGGAATAGTCGTTTCTGCCTTACGTTTCGCCAGCTCTTGGTCAGAGACTGCCATGGAGATTTCCTTGGTGTCTTGGTCAACCGTGACCATATCGCCTGTACGGAGATAGGCAATCGGGCCACCATCCTGAGCTTCCGGAGCAATGTGTCCGACAACCAAGCCATAAGTACCACCTGAGAAGCGACCATCTGTTAGAAGGGCCACCTTGTCCCCTTGACCTTTCCCTACGATGATAGACGAAAGTGACAGCATTTCTGGCATACCAGGGCCACCCTTTGGTCCAACGTAACGGACTACAACCACATCGCCATCGACTACTTCATCGGCCAGTACCGCATCAATAGCAGCTTCTTCTGAGTCAAAGACCTTAGCCGGTCCAACGTGACGGCGCACTTTAACACCAGAAACCTTGGCAACAGCACCATCTGGAGCCAGATTACCATGCAAGATAATGAGCGGACCGTCCGCACGTTTTGGATTTTCAAGCGGCATAATGACCTTTTGACCTGGTGTCAGGTCAGCAAATTCTGCCAGATTCTCTGCCACAGTCTTACCTGTGCAAGTGATGCGATCACCATGCAGGAAGCCGTTCGCCAAGAGATATTTCATCACAGCCGGTACCCCACCAACCTCATAAAGGTCTTGGAAGACATACTGACCAGATGGTTTCAAGTCAGCCAAATGTGGCACCTTCTCTTGAATGACATTAAAGTCATCAAGCGTCAGCTCAACATTGGCCGCGTGTGCCATGGCCAGCAAGTGCAGAGTAGCATTGGTCGAGCCACCCAGAGCCATGGTAACTGTGATTGCATCTTCAAAGGCTTCACGTGTCAAAATATCAGACGGCTTCAGCCCCATTTTCAGCATTTTTACAACGGCACGGCCAGCTGCTTCGATATCCTCTTGCTTGTCCTTGGACTCAGCAGGGTGAGAAGACGATCCTGGTAGACTCATGCCCAGAACTTCAATAGCCGTCGCCATAGTATTGGCCGTGTACATACCGCCACAGCCACCAGGGCCAGGACAGGCATTACACTCAATGCGGCGCACTTCCTCAGCTGTCAAATCGCCATGATTCCATTTTCCGATTCCTTCAAAGACAGAAACCAAGTCAATGTCCTTGCCGTCCAGATTCCCCGGTGCAATCGTTCCGCCGTAGGCAAAGACAGCAGGAATATCCATGTTAGCAATAGCAATCATGGAGCCAGGCATATTTTTATCACAGCCCCCGATAGCTACAAAAGCATCTACATTATGCCCGCCCATGGCAGCCTCGATGGAGTCTGCGATGATATCGCGTGAGGTCAGAGAGAAGCGCATCCCTGGCGTCCCCATGGCAATCCCATCCGCAACCGTAATAGTTCCGTACTGAACTGGCCAAGCACCCTCTGCTTTGATGCCTTCCTTGGCTAGCTTGCCTAAATCATGCAAATGGATGTTACAAGGTGTATTTTCCGCCCAAGTGGAAATCACCCCAACAATAGGCGTTTCAAAATCTTTATCAGTCATCCCCGTCGCTCGAAGCATGGCACGGTTAGGAGATTTAACCATACTGTCATAAATCTTACTTCTGTGACGAATGTCCTTATCTGTCATATCTTTCCCTTTCATTGCTGTAATCTTTGTGCTTTATTATACCACACTTAGACTGTATTTTACAGA
>CAUVQK010000197.1:0-3761 GCA_963553705.1 uncultured Streptococcus sp. | reverse complement strand
AAACAATTTTTAACGCTACTTCCGTATTATAACATAGTTAGTTGTAAGTTAAAACACAAAATAGAATGCTAACCATACTTGAGATTATACAAAAAAGACACGAAACAAATCGCATCTTTTGATCATCACAACTCAATAATTTTACCTGTTTCAAAGTAAACAACCCATTCACAGATATTCTTGGCATAGTCGCCGATTCGTTCCAAGTAAGAGATAACTTGGAAATAGTCACGGCCAGTCACAATCAGCTCTGGATTTTGTTTGATTTCCTCTGTAGCAAGATCGCGGATATCATCAAAATATTGGTTGATTTTCTCATCCATAGCTGCTACAGCATAGGCTTGATCTACATTTCCATTGAGGTAGACGTTCAGAGTTTCTTCGACGAAATTCTTAACATCGCGCCCCATCTTGCTGATGGCATCTTCTACAGACTCGATGCGGACTTCTCCCTTCATCCGAACAGTAGCTTTAGCGATAGATACGGCGTGGTCGCCCATGCGTTCCAAGTCACTGCTGGCTTTCAGCACGGTGATAACGGTTCGCAAATCCTGAGACACAGGTTGCTGCAAGGCGATGATTTCAAGAGATTTCTTCTCCAGTTTCACTTCGTATTCATTGACTTCAGCATCGTCTTCAATGACCTGACGAGCCAGTTCACGGTCATGCGTGACAAAGGCACGAACCGTCCGGTTAATCTGCGATAGGACTTCATTCCCCATCGCATAGAATTGATTATGAAGTTTTTCTAAATCTTCTTCAAATTGTACTCTAAGCATAAGATTCCTTTCTGTTATCCGAATTTACCAGTAATGTAGTCTTCGGTCTCTTTGTGGGCTGGATTGAGGAACATCTTCTTGGTTTCATTAAATTCAATCAAATCTCCGCCAAGGAAGAAGCCAGTTTTTTCAGAAATCCGAGACGCCTGCTGCATGGAGCGAGTAACCAAAAGCATGGTATATTTGTCTTTCAAACTGTAGAGGGTTTCTTCGATTTTCCCAGCTGAGATTGGGTCCAAAGCTGAAGTCGGCTCGTCCAAGAGAATAATCTTAGGGCTAGTAGCTAGCACGCGAGCCACACAAACCCGTTGCTGCTGGCCACCGGAAAGACCGATAGCGGAATCATGCAGACGGTCCTTGACCTCGTCCCAGATAGAAGCACCAATAAGGGAGCGCTCTACTGCTTCGTCCAAAACTGCCTTGTCCTTGACACCATTAATCCGAAGTCCATAAACTACATTTTCATAGATGGTCATAGGGAAAGGATTGGGCTGCTGGAAGACCATTCCGATTTCCTTGCGAAGCTCTACCGTATCTGTCCTCGGACCATAGATATTGTGACTGTTATAAATGACCGTTCCTGTAGTCGTTACTTCTGGATTCAGGTCGCCCATTCGGTTGATGGCCTTAAGCAAGGTTGACTTACCTGAGCCTGACGGTCCAATCAAAGCCGTAATCTCATTTGGCATGAAATCAAGTGAAACGCTATTAAGGGCTTTCTTTTTATTATAATAAACCGACAAGTCCTTGACTTGCAAAATAGGTTCTGTCATACGTTTTTCCTTCATTTTATTTTACATTCAACCAAAGACTAAGCTTGTTGAATCGTGATGAATACGGACGGCAGCTTAACCAAAGTGGCCTGAAACATAGTCATTAGTGGACTGAAGTTTGGCATTTTGGAAAATATTAGCCGTCTTATCGTACTCAATCAAGTCGCCCAGATAGAAGAATCCAGTGTAGTCACTAGCACGGGCAGCCTGCTGCATATTGTGGGTCACAATGATAATGGTATAGTTATTCTTAAGTTCAAACATGGTTTCTTCCAGCTGCATGGTCGCAATCGGATCCAAGGCTGACGCTGGCTCATCCATGAGCAGAATGTTTGGTTTGACTGAGATAGCACGGGCAATGCAGAGCCGCTGCTGCTGACCGCCAGAGAGGGTCAGGGCTGATTTGTGCAAGTCATCTTTGACTTGATCCCAAAGAGCTGCTTGCTTAAGCGAGGTCTCCACAATTTCATCTAGAACCTTTCTATCTCTTACACCAGCCCGTTCATGGGCAAAGGTGATATTTCGATAGATGGACTTGGCAAAAGGATTTGGCCGTTGGAAAACCATGCCGATATGCTTACGCATTTCATAAACATTGATTTCAGGGCGGTTGACATCAATCCCCTCATAGAGAATCTCTCCAGTCACATTGGCAATATCAATGGTATCGTTCATGCGGTTGAGGCTGCGAAGATAGGTTGATTTACCTGATCCAGAGGGGCCAATCAAAGCAGTGATTTTGTTTTTTTCAAACTGCATATCAATGCCCTTGATGGATTCCTTTTTACCGTAGTAAACATGCAAATCCTTGGTCGACAGGGCTACCTTTTCTTCAGGAAAAGTAATGATATGTTTTTCATTCCAATTATATTCTGTCATTTCTTCTCCTTTAAGCAGAGGTTAATTTCTTATGCAGATAGCTGCCCAGTTTGCGGGCTCCCAGATTGAAAATCAAAATGAAGATCAGGAGAACCGCTGCTGAACCTGCAGAAACAGCCGTTCCATCAGGAATTGTACCCTCACTATTGACCTTCCAGATATGGACGGCCAAAGTCTCAGCCTGACGGAAGATAGAGATAGGACTAGTGACGCTGAAAATATTCCAGTTGGACCAGTCAAGAGCCGGCGCTGACTGACCTGCTGTATAAATCAAGGCTGCTGCCTCACCAAAGATACGACCAGAAGCCAGTACAATCCCTGTCACAATACTAGGCAAAGCTTCTGGGATGACCACATGCAGGACCGTTTCCCAGCGGGAAATTCCCAAGGCCAAACCAGCTTCACGTTGGGTGTGGTGGACATGGCGAAGGCTATCTTCGACGTTCCGCGTCATCTGAGGCAGATTAAAGACTGTCAGAGCCAAGGCACCAGAAATGATTGAGAAACCATACTCAAACTGGACAACAAAGATCAAATAACCAAAGAGCCCGACTACTACCGAAGGCAGTGAAGACAGAATTTCAATACAGGTACGGACAAAGTTGGTCACTGGGCCTTTCTTAGCATACTCTGACAGATAAACCCCAGCCCCCATAGAAAGAGGCACAGAGATAATCAGAGTAATCACCAGCAGGAAGAAGGAATTGTATAGCTGAATCCCAATACCACCGCCAGCTTGGTAAGAAGAGGATTTCCCTGTCAAGAAAGACCAGGAAACATGCGGCAGACCTCTAACTAAGATATAGAGGATGAGAGAGGCAAGGATAGCAACAATGATACTCGCTATTGTGTAGAGAACACCAGTCGCCAATTTATCTAATTTCTTAGCGTGCATAGTTTTTCTTACCTCTTTCTTTTGTAATCAATTTAATGACACTGTTAAAGGCCAGACTCATCAGAAGCAAGACGAGAGCCAAAGACCAGAGAACGTTATTATCCACTGTTCCCATAACGGTATTTCCGATTCCCATGGTCAGGACAGAGGTCAGTGTAGCTGCTGGTGTTGTCAAAGAGGTTGGAATCACTGCAGAGTTACCAACGACCATCTGGATAGCTAGGGCTTCACCGAAGGCACGCGCCATTCCAAAGACCACAGCTGTAAAAATACCTGAGCGAGCAGCCTTGAGTGTTACCCGCCAAATGGTCTGCCAGCGCGTAGCTCCCATAGCCAGACTTGCTTCACGGTAGTGGCGCGGCACAGCACGCAGACTGTCTGTCGTCATAAAGGTTACTGTCGGCAAAATCATGACAAAGAGCACAAAAATACCAG
>CAUVQK010000196.1:0-3790 GCA_963553705.1 uncultured Streptococcus sp. | reverse complement strand
CTTTTTATTGTGGTATAATAGCTATATTATTTAAAAGGGAGTTACTCTATGGCACAGTCACAAAACAAAACAGTTGAGTTTAATACCACTGGCGTTTCCTATCTTGGATTAGGCGGAAAGGTTGGGAAATTTCTAATCGGCGAGACAGCTCTGGAGTTTTATGCTGATGCCAATGTAGAAGATTATATTCAGCTGCCTTGGACCAGCATCACTACTATCGGTGCTAATGTTTCTGGCAAAAAAGTCAGCCGCCACTTTGAAATCTGGACTGACAAAGGAAAGTTTCTCTTTGCCTCCAAAGACTCTGGCAAGATTCTCAAAATTGCGCGGGAGCATATCGGCAACGACAAAGTCGTTAGATTGCCAACTCTGTTACAAAAAATTACTGGAATCTTTAAGAAGAAAAAATAGGGTTGAAAAGTTTCAACCTTATTTTTTATATTTTCGACTAAGACAAAAGCTGCTTGTACCACCAAAATGGAGCTAGCACAAAAAATTGGAAAGTGAAACAATCTGAGAATGCACTCTTTCAGCTCCCTTGAAATGATGAGGTGGGGTAAGCTGACATTATCAATGCAAGACCGCATCATTAGATCTTCAAAAAGTATAAACATCAGCTAAATTTTTCTCGAAAGTCCATGTCTTGACACCTTCAACATCACGGACATCTAGTTGTTTAAATCCGTTCTTTTTGTAAAAACGACAGTTGCTTTCTGTATGAGTAATCAAAGTAAGCCGCTGGCATTTCTCCTCTTTTGCAAGCAACTCAAGTCCTTTTGAGATAAAAAGACCACCAACTCCCTGCCCTTGATAATCAGGCAGCACACCCAGTAGTTCAAGATAAAGAGTTGAAACACTCCTTTTCTTAGCTTCTTTACTGCCCTCCCCAAAGACTTTTTGAAAAGCTAAAAGCTGAGGAATATATTTCCACATCCTCCATGCTCCTACCCGCAAAAAGGAAAGCATACCGACAGGATGATTACCGAGCTTATGAATAGTAGCGACTGCCATAAGACGTCCGTTCACTTCAGCAAGTAGGCAAATATGATGACGCATCGCTGCCTTAACCATAACTGCATGCAATCTATTTAGAAAATCAATATAAGACTGGCTGCTGCCAAAGAGAGGACGAAATTTTTCTCTGTAGATCTCATGCTCAGCAAAAGCAGCAGTTAAAACTGAGACCGCAGCAGCAAGATCCCTTTCATCTGCTCTTCTAAAACGAATCATGATAGCTACCTCTTCAAATCTTTTCTGATAGTTTTTCTAAAAAAGCCTGCCGTTTTTCAGCTGTAGACTGAGAAATATTCCCGAAATTCAACCAACGGCGCTGTCTAGCACCGATAGACTTAAAGGTATGTCCCAACATAGCTTTCTTGACGACGTCACCACAGAAATACTTAAGATAGAAGGTCGGTGCTGCAGAGGTAGTAATAGCCAATACCTCTTTAATATTGGTCAGACGACCAACTAACTGGCGAGTTTTCGTCTCCTCGTAAATCTTATTTTTCAAAAATACCTTATCTTCAAAGCCCTTGACAATAGCTGGCATATCCGCCCACCAGATAGGAAAAATCATGATAAGGCGGTCACAGGACGCAAGAGCTTCCTGATATTTTAAAACCAGTGGGTCTAGTGCCTGCCCTTTATTAAAAAGCGCTAGCTCTTCCTTTGTATAAACAGGATTAAAACCATCCTCATAGAGATCGACCAGTTCATAGGTCTGACCTTTCTTCTCCAACAAGTCCTGAACCTGCTCTAAAATAGCATGGTTAAAGCTTTTATCATAGGGATGTGCATAAACAATGAGATTTTTAATCATGTTTGTAACCTCCTAGTAAATCATTGAACATTGAGCGATAGACTTCCTCATCAAAAGGCTCCAAGCCTTTAGCAATAAAATGACCATAGCCTGTGATGAAAGTATCCAGCTTGAGCAAGAGAATCTTTTTCTCTCTCTGACTCTCAATAGGCAGCCTATCTAGATAAGCCACCGTCTTGTTCCCGATTTCCAGAAGCTCACCTTTCCGGTAAGCCTCTGTCGCAACAGGACTAAAAAAGAGAAAATCCATCATCCGACTGTTGGTCTCATATTCCGATAAAAGAAAGAGTCCTATCTGCCAAATGCAATCCAAAGGATTAGATACTCCGTCAAGATACTGCTCCTCTAAACGCTTAAGCTGCCTCTGGTTTTCCAAAAGACAGACCTGATAATAAAGATCCTCCTTGTTCTCAAAAGCCTTGTAAAAAGCACCAGTCGTAACCCCCAGCAGAGATGCCAGTTTTCTCAAGGGAATATTCCGATAGCCATACTCTCTGATAAGCTGGCTTGCCTTCTCAATCATACGGTCGCGCGTTGTTTGTTTTACCATAAGAACTCCTTTAGATAACAACGTTACCTTTATCTAAAGATAACATAGTTATCTTTTTCTGTCAAGATTTTTCCTATCCTAGGATTTACATTTTCCGGAAAATCCTGTATAATAGTCGAAACGGATAAGTACTATTGGGCACTTTTCAGAAAGTCTGCGGTAGCTGCGAGCAGACATGGAGAAAATAGGAAATTCTACCGTTAGTTTAAAAATGAATAATTAAGCAAGTGCACTTTTGTGAAGTTGGATGGAACCGCGGCTCTGCCGCTCCAACAGTTTCATAAAGTGCTTTTTATTTTTGGAGGTACCTATGTTAGATTTAAAACGCATCCGTACGGACTTTGATTCTGTCGCTGAAAAATTAGCTACGCGAGGTGTTGACGCTGCTACCCTTAACCAAATGAAAACCATTGACAAAGAACGCCGGGATTTGTTAGTCAAGGTCGAAGAACTCAAGGCTGAGCGCAATACTGTTTCTGCTGAAATTGCTCAAGCTAAACGCAACAAAGAAAATGCTGATAACAAGATTGCTGCTATGCAAAAACTTTCTGCTGAAGTCAAGAACTTAGACGCAACCTTGGCTGAGCTGGATGCTAAGTTGACTGAATTCACTACCACTCTGCCGAATATCCCGCACGAAAGTGTTCCTGTCGGAGCAGATGAGGACGAAAACGTCGAAGTCCGTCGCTGGGGGACACCGCGCCAATTTGACTTTGAAGCTAAAGCTCACTGGGATTTGGGTGAAGATCTGGACATCTTAGACTGGGAGCGTGGGGCAAAAGTTACTGGTGCTCGCTTCCTCTTCTATAAGGGCTTGGGAGCAAGACTTGAGCGTGCTATCTACAATTTTATGCTGGACGAGCATGGCAAAGAAGGCTACACAGAAGTCATCACTCCCTACATGGTCAACCATGATTCTATGTTTGGAACAGGGCAATATCCTAAATTCAAAGAAGATACGTTTGAGCTAAGCGATACCAACTTCGTTCTGATTCCGACTGCTGAAGTTCCGCTGACCAACTACTACCGAGATGAAATTTTGGACGGCAAAGAATTGCCAATCTACTTCACAGCTATGAGTCCGTCATTCCGCTCTGAAGCTGGCTCTGCTGGTCGTGACACGCGCGGTCTCATCCGTTTGCATCAATTCCACAAGGTTGAAATGGTGAAATTTGCCAAGCCAGAAGAATCTTATCAAGAGCTGGAAAAGATGACTGCCAACGCTGAAAACATCCTGCAAAAGCTGAATTTACCTTACCGTGTTGTAGCACTCTGTACTGGAGATATGGGCTTCTCTGCTGCTAAGACCTACGACTTGGAAGTTTGGATTCCGGCTCAGAACACCTACCGTGAAATCTCTAGCTGCTCTAACACAGAAGATTTCCAAGCTCGTCGAGCTCAAATCCGCTACCGTGACG
>CAUVQK010000195.1:0-3791 GCA_963553705.1 uncultured Streptococcus sp. | reverse complement strand
ATTTGCTACTACTAATGAATAGGTGTATAATAAGTATAAAAAGTTATACAACTTATACCTATCTCTTTCGAGATTGAGTTAAAATAGCTCATTTTTTAGCTAAATGAGTAAGTTTTGTGACTAACTTTAGATGTCAAAGTCATATCTTTAAAATAACATTTCGCTTTTTAGTTCCTCATATATGATGAAAGGAGATGTCCTTATGTATGCAGTTGAGATGCAGGATTTGACCAAGCAATACGGCTCAAAGACGGTTGTTGATGGTTTGAATCTAAAAATTGAAGAGGGTGAATTCTTTGCCATGCTGGGCTCTAATGGTGCGGGGAAGACAACAACGATTAAGATGCTGTCCTGTCTAGTTGAGCCGACAGCAGGAGATGCCTTAATGCTAGGCTATAGCATTCGCAAGGAGGAAGATGCTGTCAAGGAAATGATTAATGTTTCGCCTCAGGAAACAGCTGTTGCTCCCAAGCTGACAGTCAGGGAAAATCTGGAGATGATTGCTCGTTTATATGGATTTTCTAAGGAAGAAACGGTGCAAAAGACAGAGCATCTCATGGAGACATTTGACCTGACGGATAAACAGCATGATCAGGCCGAGTCCTTGTCAGGTGGCTGGCAGCGCAAGCTCAGTATTGCAATGGCTCTAATCAGTCAGCCCAAGATTTTGTTTCTGGACGAACCGACCTTGGGACTGGATGTACGGGCTAGAAGGGAGTTATGGAAGAATATTGAGCAACTAAAGGGAAAAGTTACAGTGATTCTGACCACACATTATCTAGAAGAAGCCGAGGCTTTGGCCGACCGACTTTGCATTATGGATAAGGGAGTGGTGCAGATCTTGGGGACAGCCGAGGAAATTATCCAAGCTTCCGGTAAGAAGGATTTTGAAGAGGCATTTTTGTCCTATACGGAAGGAGGGGAATTAGCATGAGAACCTTCATTTTTGCAAAGCGCAATTTCAAAGAAATCATGCGTGATTATGTCAGCAGTCTGATGGGAATTGGTTTTCCTGTCTTTCTGATTATCGCCCTGTCCCTTATGAAACAGAGCCTCAAAGGGATGCCAGCTATATTTTCCATTGAAAATTTTGCCCCAAGTATGATGGTGTTTGGTGCTTCCTGGCTAACTATTTTTGTTGGCAGTTTAATGGCCACGGATCGCAATAGCTCTTTTCTCATGCGTCTCCTATCTACACCGCTTAGAAGCGTGGATTATATCTTAGGGTATTCGATTCCAGTTTTGCCTCTGGCTCTTTTACAGGGCATAGCTAGTTTTGCAACTGCAATGATTTTTGGCTTATCCTTAAATCTGGGAACTTTTTACGCCCTCTTGGTTTTGATTCCAGTAGCTCTGCTCTTTATTTCGTTGGGCTTGCTTTTAGGATCAGCCTTCTCTAGCAGTAATGCAGTCAGTGGTTTTGGAACTATTCTTGTCAATGCCACGGTCTTTCTCAGTGGAGCAGTGCTTCCGATTGAGATGATAGGAGGTGGTTTTGAAGCATTTTGCAATGCCTTGCCATTTGCCCATGCAGCAAAGGCTGTTCAGCTAGCATTGGCTCAAGATTTGAATTCACTTTTGCCTCATCTGTTCTGGGTTTTGCTCTATGCTTTCCTATTCTTTATCCCTTCTGTCTGGATTTTCAAAAAGAGGATGAAAGGCTAGAGGTTTAGTTCAATGTAGAAATCAGCTGGATTAGCTTGCGAAATGTTTAGAAATCTGTTAGAATGAAATATAACTAAATAGCAATCCGCAAGACCAGTAACCTAAGGGAAGTTTAACAGGGAGGGGAGCCATCGACTGAAAGCTCTCTAGATGAAAGCTAGGCGAATTCACTTGCTCTAGGATTGATAAGTAAGGTCTGGCTTGCCAGATAAAAAACGGATGGTACCGCGTGTCAACGCTCCGCTTATGGAGATTGGCGCGCTTTTTATTTTGGAGGGAAAATGACGAAAACGATTGAAGAACAACTAAAAAGCCTGCGTGAAGAGACTCTAGCTTCTCTCAAGCAGCTCAAGGCTGAGAATCAAAAGGAACTGCAGGACTTGCGTGTAGCAGTCTTGGGTAAGAAAGGTTCGCTGACTGAAGTCCTGAAAGGGATGAAGGATATTTCAGCTGAAATGCGGCCGATTATCGGGAAGCATGTCAATGAAGCGCGTGATATTCTGACAGCAGCCTTTGAAAAGACTGCTCAAGAGATGGAAGAGCAATTAGTAGCTCTGAAACTGGCTGAGGAATCCTTGGATGTGACCCTGCCAGGTCGTCAAATTCCGGTTGGGAACCGTCATATTCTTAGCCAAACTAGTGAGGAAATCGAAGATATTTTCATCGGGATGGGCTATCAGGTCGTGGACGGCTTTGAAGTGGAAAAGGACTATTACAACTTTGAGCGGATGAATCTGCCTAAGGACCACCCGGCTCGGGATATGCAGGATACTTTCTACATTACAGAGGAGATTCTGCTCAGAACCCACACTAGTCCGGTACAAGCGCGAGCTATGGACGCTCATGACTTTTCTAAAGGGCCACTCAAGATGATCTCACCAGGGCGTGTCTTCCGTCGGGATACTGATGATGCGACTCACTCCCACCAGTTCCATCAGATTGAAGGCTTGGTGGTTGGAGAGAATATTTCCATGGCCAACCTGCAAGGAACGCTGCAGCTGATTGTCCAGAAGATGTTCGGCGAAGACCGCAGTATCCGCCTTCGTCCTTCTTATTTCCCATTCACAGAGCCATCTGTTGAGGTAGATGTTTCTTGTTTTAAGTGTGGCGGTGCTGGCTGTAATGTCTGCAAGAAGACCGGCTGGATTGAAATTATGGGAGCTGGTATGGTGCATCCGCGCGTGCTGGAAATGAGCGGTATTGATGCAGAGAAATACTCTGGATTTGCCTTTGGTCTTGGTCAAGAGCGGGTAGCTATGCTTCGCTACGGTATCAACGACATTCGTGGCTTCTACCAAGGAGATATTCGTTTTTCTCAGCAGTTTAAGTAGAAACCTGTATTCATAGATGCAGCTTTTCTGAGAAAGGAGTGCAGTATGCTAGTCAGAGTCAAAAAAGAAGAAGCGAGCCTCCTGCGGGAGTTGGAGGTCGCGACCTATCAAGAAACCTTTGGTCCTTTTATCAAGGAAGCTGATATGGCTCATTATTTTGACAATGAGCTGTCGCTTGCAACTATCGAAAAGGAGCTGGAAGATCCTGAGTCAGAGACCTATTTTGTTGTCAAAGACAGTGAAATTGCTGGTTTTCTCAAGTTTAACTGGGGACAGGCTCAAACGGAGCAAGAACTGCCACAAGCCTTTGAGGTTCAGCGAATCTATGTCTTGAAAGCCTATCATGGTCAAGGCTTGGGCAAGGAGATGTTTGAATTTGCCTTGGAAGAAGCCGAGAAACGAGGCTTTGACTGGGTCTGGCTGGGCGTCTGGGAAAAGAATTTTAGAGCTCAAGATTTTTACTTCAAATACGGCTTTGAAAAATTCAGCCAGCACGACTATATCACTGGTGAGACAGTAGACACAGACTGGCTGCTGCGCAAGAAATTGAAATAAACAAGAAAATTTAAAGAGAGGAAATGATACGACCTAAAAGCTCTAAATTGAAATGATTTGTTTCTGAAATCAGGATTTCAGACAAATCCCTAAAATTTAGTTGGTCAAGTTCCTCAGCGATAGAATAGAGAAAGGAATTGAACCCGGGCTAAAAACTCGGAAAAAAGATAGATTTGCAATCATTCATCGAATGCTTAGCAAATCTCCTATTTTTCAGTCGTTTTTGACGCCCTTGGTATC
>CAUVQK010000194.1:0-3799 GCA_963553705.1 uncultured Streptococcus sp. | reverse complement strand
TGATTGACATTTACTCACCTCCGATCGCTGTGATAGGGTCAATTTTCAGAACCCGGTGAATGGACAAGAGCCCGCCAGCCAGTGACATGAAAACAATCAGGACAATCAATCCAGCATAAGCTCTCCAGTCACTGTAAAAAGGCATAGAAGCCGGCAAGACTAGCTGGGTTCCCAAGAGAGCCAAGACAGCTAAGCTGATTCCCAGAGTAGACAGGATGAAAATCTGCCAAAAAATAGAAGCAATAATCTTCCCACTGGCAATCCCTTGGGCGCGCATAATACCGTAAAGATGCGTCTTTTGGATGGTAATGATGTACATGAAAATGCCCAATACCAAAAATGTAATCAGAACCATGGCAGCAATCATAAAGGAAAAAGTCAGTACCTGAGGCTGATAACCAGGGATATTTTCTATAAAATCATTCATAGAGAGCTGACTAAGGCCTGCTTCTTCAATCTTCTGACCATCCTTGACCACAAGTGCGCTGATATTCTTAACCTGACTTGAGCCGTACTTTAATTCCCTGAAATCTTCCAGCGTCATGAAGAGAACTGGCTGAGTTAAGAAGCTGTTATCCTCTGTGAAACCAACAACCTGATAGAGGCGCTCACTGCCATTGAGCTGAAGCTGGTCGCCTAGTTTTACACCTTTTTGCTGCAGGCGCTTATCCGCAATGACTTCATAAGCAGTCTCAGCAGGACGTCCCTCAATAATGTCAGGCGCTAGAAAACTATCCCAATAGAGACCAAAAACCTGAGCATTGATTTTATCAGTGCCATCTTCATAGTTGGCCACTGCTGACGTTTGTCCTAAAGCAGCGATTGAGTCCCCTTGAAGCAGGCGGCTATACTCCTCTTCCTTGAGAGTCGAAGAAACCAGATTCTTATTGGCGTACTCTGACAAAACAATCGACTCAGCCTGCCATTGGTCCAGAGCTAAGCGGTTAAGCCTAGCCAAACCGACGGAAAGACTAGATAAAAAGAAAACCATATAGGTAATGAGAAAGACCACAGCAACCACTAAACGATAGCGTCCGCGACTGTAGACAATCTCTTTAAAAGCTAAAAACACGGCTACCCTCCTTTGAGATATTCCAGTCTATTATATCATAAAGCAGCAAACTGGAAAAACTATCCTGTCAATCTCCCTCCATATGCTCTCTGACAAAGCCCGCCAGACCGACTGCTGTCACCCTAGCATGAAAATCACTCATTTGCTGAACCTGATAACAAGGATGAGCCAGCCAGTAAGTCAGGGTTCCCATAAAGGACGCGACCTGATGATTCAGCAGCAAATCTGCTTCTATCTCCTCTAAATGTGGATTCCCCAAGGAAATACTCTGCGAGAAAATCTCCCTCAGAGTTTCCTGCAACCGCCTCGAACTAGTTGGACTGCCATTTGGACCCAAAAGAATGGCCAAGTCTTCCAAGTAAGGCTCAAAAAAATGAAAAAGATTTTGTTTCTCATGGATATAGTCTTCCACTTTAAAATCCTTTTCTAACTTGAACAAGCAGGCAGATTCTAGGGTCTCTTGATAATAGGCCTGCAAATCACCTAGCATGCGGTCTTCTATCTTCTCCAGCAGATCATATTTATCCAAATAATGCCGATAAAAAGTACTGCGATTGACCTCTGCTAAGTCAATCAGCTGACGAATACTGATGCTCTCAAAAGTCTGCTCTTTCATCAGTTGCAGCAAGCTAGTCTCTATCCGCTTTTCTGTCTTTCTTCTTTTTTTCTCATACATGCCATTCACCTCAAAATGCAACAGTCTATCTAAAATTGATGCTTGTCTACCATCCAGCTCCCACTATATAATAAATATAATCAGAAGGCAAGAACAGGAGGATTAAAAGATGAAGATTATGATCAATCAAAAGGAAGTCAGTCAAGAAAGAATTGAGCAATGGCGGAAGCAGAGAATCCTTAAAGCAGCTAAGATACTTAATCTACAGCTACCTAATACTGACAACACGGAGATTTTAGACCAAGCCCTACTGGAAGCAAAAATGAAGCTGACATACGAAGAGCTAATCCAGCAAATCGGAACCAAACTCAAATGGAGCCAATATTTAATGAAATGGGTAGCCAAATGGTCCAAGAAATCACGAAAAAGAGCTATCATCACGATTTTTGCAAGTGGACTGACTGCTGCTTCTTTCAGTAAAAGGCTAGAAAAATTGATGCTAGAAAAGTCAGATGTTCATCAACGAGTCAATCTTGGTGCCTGTCCAGACCATTATGCCTTGCAGCCGCACGGCAGCAAACTGGAAGTCATTGAGACTGCAGGAAATAGCCCGCTACCGACACAGTTTTTTCTTGACCTTGGTGGTGAAGCTGAGATAGAGGAGCCTCGTGATGCGTCTTATCCCTTCCAAACTGTCGGTGCCGCCAGTCTAGCGAATGGCTGCAATATCGGTGGTATTCGCCATCAGTTTCGCGACACAGAAAAAGGCCTAGAAGCCCGATTCTGCGTCGAATTCCCCAGCCTTTGTCCAGACAGCCTTATCAAAGAACACCAGCTCCATCTGGCCGCCGAATGGTCAAAGTGGATAGCTTGGTGCAAAGAGCATAAAGAATGAATTTCCTTTCATGAAAAGAACTACCAAGCCATGCAAAAACAGCCTACTGCCATCTTAAAGAGACCGCAGCAAGGCTGTTTTCTTCTTTACCTAATCTCAAAGACAATCATGGACTTAATGGTCTTGCGTTCATCCATATCTTTATAAGCTTGATCAATATCTTCCAGTTTGTAGCTCGAAGTAAAGACCCTGCCTGGATTAATATCACCGTCAAGAACTGCCTTGAGCAAGATTTGCTTGTCGTAAGTCGTGACAGAGGCTGCTCCGCCTGCCACTGTAATATTTTGAGCAAAGGTAGAACCGAGAGCTCGGTTATTATAGTGAGGCACACCGACAAAGCCTAAGCGACCGCCGTTGTGAAGGACTCCCAGAGCTTGATCAACAGCTGCTTCTGTTCCAACACATTCCAGAGCTGCATCTGCACCGCCACCTAGAATCTCACGCACCTTGGCAATTCCTTCTTCGCCACGTTCTGCAACAACAGCTGTCGCACCCGACTCTATAGCCATCTTTTGTCGATCTTCGTGACGACTCATAAGAACGATTTGGGAAGCGCCACGCATTTTAGCAGCAATAACAGCACATTGCCCCACAGCTCCATCGCCAATCACGACTACCTTATCACCAGGCTTGACGTCTGCCACTCGCGCAGCATGATAGCCAGTTGGCATGACATCAGCCAGTGTCAAGAGTGATTTGAGCATTCCCTCCGTATAATCAGAGGGCTGACCTGGAATTTTGATAAGAGCCCAGTTAGCAAATTCGAAGCGCATATATTCTGCCTGCACCCCATTTGACCAGTTATTCCCAATATGAGAATCACAGGTACCGTCAAATCCTGCACGGCAGGCATCACATTGCCCGCATCCATGAGTGAAAGGTGCAATAACGAAGTCACCAGGTTTAACAGTCGTTACTGCATCCCCGATTTCTTCGACAATTCCAATTGCTTCGTGCCCACTATTTTGATGGCCTGCTTCAATATCTGGACTGCGGTAGCGCCATAGGTCAGAGCCACAGACACAGGTCCGAACAATCCGAATAATGGCATCATCTGCCTCAATAATTTGCGGACGATCAATCTCAGTCAGTCCAACTTGACCTGCTTTTGAATAAACTGCCAATTTCATCGTTTCTTCTCCTTTGATATCTTTATAGTAACTATTATACAACTTAGAGCACCCTAGAAGTCAAATTTTTGATATCATTTAAGAAA
>CAUVQK010000193.1:0-3807 GCA_963553705.1 uncultured Streptococcus sp. | reverse complement strand
AGAATTATTTTTCAAAACAACATATTATTCCAAAATTCTATTTTGTTGTTGATCGCTTAGATTTAGCTGACCAAGCTTATAGAGAGTTTGCTAAGCGCGGTTTACAGGTTAAACGTATCAATAAACCGAAAGAATTAAACCAGAAACATGATGGCTATGATGTAGCTGTTGTAAATATACAAAAATTTAAAGACAGCTCCGATTTGACGGATAGTTCTGGCTATGACCTTAGCTGTCAAAATGTTTATTTTATTGATGAAGCTCATCGTTCTTATAATGAACGTGGATCCTACCTACCAAATCTTTATAACTCGGACAAGCGTGCCATTAAAATTGCTCTAACGGGAACACCTTTGATTACGTACAAGAAAGACGGACGGACCAAAGAAAGTCATGCCACTACGCGAGATATTTTCGGAAATTACATCCATAAATATTACTATAACCAATCTATTGAAGATGGCTTTACTCTCCGACTGATGCGAGAAGATATTGAAACCTCGTATAAGGAGAATCTTCGGTCGATAAATGAAGAAATTCAACGTGGTGGACTGTCTAAGGAAGACATCTTTGCCCATCGTAAGTATGTTTCACCAATGTTAGATTTTATCGTAGAAGATTTCACTAGAGCAAGGGAATTTATTTTTGATGACGATTCTATCGGAGGGATGATTGTTTGCGATTCTTCTAAACAGGCGCGTGAGCTAGAACGTCAACTTGAGGAACGACGGCGAAATGGACAAACGAACCTAAGTTCAGCTCTCATTTTGCATGATGAAGGGGATAAGGACTATAAGAAAGAAAGGGTGGAAGCATTTAAGGAAGGCAAGATTGATTTGATTATTGTCTACTCCATGCTTCTAACTGGTTTTGATGCTCCTAGGCTAAAACGTCTTTATTTAGGTCGCAAAATAAAAGCTCATAATCTCTTACAAACTCTGACTCGTGTTAATAGACCCTATAAAGATTATTTATTCGGTTATGTAGTTGACTTTGCAGATATTTCCAAAGAGTTTGATAAGACTAATCGAGCCTATCTTGAGGAACTTAATCATGAGTATGATATTACAGTCACTGGTGAAAATGGAGAAGATGTCTTTGGGTCTCTTTTTGTACCAGCTGATGAGATTAGTCGAGAATTGGAAAAATCAAATCTTATTTTGATGGATTACCCAACTGGAAATCGAGCGGCCTTTGCAATAGCTGTCGATGAAGTGAAGGACAGAAGAGAGTTGATTGAACTCAAAAAAGCGATAGAATCTGTGAAACAGTACTATAACATTGCAAGTCTTCTAGGCTATAAGGAGTTAATGGATCAAATTGATATCAAATTAATTTCGACTTTTTTGAACATCATCTCCAGAAGATTAATCAACCTTTCCGCTATGGAAAGACCAGATGACTTTTCTAGCCAGGCATTACTCAACCTCGCGATGTCAGAAACTAGTTTTTCTTTTGTAAAGATTGCAGAAGAGGAATTGAGATTAGCTGCTAATGACCTGGACGATTTACGTCGGCGGGTCGCCAATGGACTTAATAACCATAAAGATAAAAAAGATCCTGAATGGGTTCAACTTTTTGAGGAGTTCAAGCGAATTATGAAAAAACATATGATCCATGAGGAAGAAGGATACACCATGGATGTTATTCTGCATACCAAAGAGGCTTATCATAAACTTTTTGGAGCAGTTGATGATTATCGAACTCGTATGAGACGTTTGACAATGAACTTTGATGGAGATGAGATGGCTGCTAGAAGCTATAAGCATGCAACGAACTCGTCCAAAGTTAGTGCTTTTCCTGCAGTTTATCATGTCATCAAGGGAGCTAAGATTCAGATTGATAGACTAGTTGGTCAAAATCAAGGCGTACTAGATAATGAGGCTTTTCTAAAAAGGATGATTAGTCAGGCAGCTCGCGAGGAAATGAAAAAAACAAAATTAAACAGTAGTTTGACCAGAGAAAATTTTGAAAAACTTGTGGAATCACTGTTTGAACAATATGAAGAGGAATACCAACATTAATGAATGAGAAATACAAAAATCTTGTCCAAGATTTAGTTGATGATTTGAAAGCTGTTTTTACACATGCTGGTTTAGGAGGAGAGGCTGGTGAATACAAGCTTCTTACCCAGTCTTTCTTATATAAGTTTTTAAATGATAAGTTTCTCTATGAGGCAAAGGCAGTAGATGCTAAGAATATCTATGAGGAACTTATTAAGATGAGTGATGATGATTATAGCTGGCTCTTGGAAGATATCGGCACTGCGACTGCTCAGCTCAAACCTGAGCAGTTCATTGAGACTTTGCATCGTAAGCAAAATGAAGATGATTTCTATGAGACGTTTGAAAATACTCTCAACCAGATTGCTATTGACAATAACGATATCTTCTCCGTTCATACAGACGGAGATACAGCTATTCGTCTTTTTGACGAGCGTTTGATTACAGATACCATCTCAGATAGCAGTAAGCGCAACGAGGTCGCAAAGTCTATCATCAATCTCCTAGCCCGTGTCAAGTTTGACGAAGATATCTTTTCCCAAGGCTTTGACTTTTTCTCTACTCTTTTTGAGTACATGATCAAGGACTACAACAAAGACGGTGGTGGCAAGTACGCTGAGTACTACACACCTCACTCAGTCGCTAAGATTATCGCGGATATCCTGGTGGGACATGACCAGCCGTCAAATGTGCGCATCTACGACCCCTCAGCGGGGTCGGGAACCTTGCTAATGAACCTAGCTAGTCGTATCGGTGTGGATAAGACCACGGTCTACAGTCAGGATATCTCGCAGAAGTCCTCTAATCTTCTCCGTCTCAACCTAATCTTGAATGGTCTCCAACACTCCATCCATAATATCGTACAGGGAAATACCATCACTGCTAACCGCCATCCAGAAAAGATGGACTATATCGTGTCTAATCCTCCTTTCAAGCTGGACTTTTCAGAGTGGCGTGACCGTGTGGAGGCCTTGCCAGAGGCCAGTGAGCGATTCTTTGCAGGGGTGCCAAAGGTTCCTGCAAAGTCCAAGGATAAGATGGCTATTTACGAACTCTTTGTCCAGCATATCATCTATTCTCTCAAGGATGACGGCCAAGCAGCCGTTGTCTTGCCGACAGGTTTTATCACTGCCCAGTCGGGGATTGACAAGACCATCCGCCAGCACTTGGTGGACAATCAAATGCTGGCAGGCGTCGTTTCTATGCCGTCCAATATCTTTGCGACGACAGGTACCAACGTTTCCATCCTCTTTATTGATAAGAAAAATAAGGGCGATGTCGTCCTGATCGATGCTTCAAACCTAGGAACCAAGGTCAAGGAAGGCAAGAACCAAAAGACAGTGCTCTCTACAGAAGAAGAGCAGAAGATCATCGAGACCTTTATCCCGAAAGAAGCCGTTGAAGACTTTTCTGTCACCGTCTCTTATGAGGACATCAAGGAGAAAAACTACTCTCTCAGCGCGGGTCAATACTTTGACATAAAGATCGACTATGTGGATATCACAGCAGAAGAGTTTGAAGCCAAGATGACCGCCTTTCAAGACAAACTCTCAGACCTCTTCCAGCAATCGCATGCCTTGGAGCAGGAGATAGAGAAGCAGATGAAGGGGTTGAAGTATGAGTGAGTGGAAGTTTTTAACTCTGAAAGAAGCAGAACTAGAGTTTATAGATGGAGATAGAGGAATTAATTACCCTAAGAAATCAGAGTTATTGCTAGAAGGTGATTGTGTTTTTCTAAATACAGGTAATGTTAGACAAAATAGCTTTGATTTTTCTAATTTAGATTTTATTACAAAAGAAAAGG
>CAUVQK010000192.1:0-3814 GCA_963553705.1 uncultured Streptococcus sp. | reverse complement strand
TTATCCGTATGGCCTACGAGCGCTCGGAGCCGATTGCTGAGAGCTTTGGTGAATCAGATGTTAAAATCGACTTCCGCTTGGTCGACTATGTGGACGAAAACAAGACCGAAGAAGGCTGGTCTGGTTTCCACCGCATTGAAAAAATCATGTGGGAGCAAAACACAACCAAGGGCACTGAAAGCTATGCTGATCAGCTGGTCAACGATATCAAGGAGCTAAAAGCTAAAATCGCAACAGTTGAAGTGACGCCAGATATGATGCTAACAGGTGCTGTTGACTTGCTCAATGAAGTAGCGACTAGCAAGATTACAGGCGAGGAAGAGGTGTTCTCCCATACAGATCTCTATGATTTCCGAGCGAATATTGAAGGAGCAGAAAAGATTTTTGAGCTCTTTAAGCCATTGATTAAGGATAAGGACGAGAAACTCGTCAAGACCTTGGAACTTGAGTTTAAAAATGTCAACGGTCTCTTAGACAAGCACATGACCGACTCTGAAAACTACAAGCTCTATACAGAATTGACAAAAGAAGACACCAAGGAACTGGCAGAAGCTGTGACCAAACTGGGTGAGCCTCTTTCACAAATGGGAGTCATTCTAAACGGGGAGTAATCATATGACAAACGACGAAAAATGGTTTAACAAAAAGATGGATCGTCGTGAATTTCTTAAAAAAGCAGGGATTGGAGGCGCTGGTCTTGCACTGGGTGTCTCTGGTGCATCTGCTTTTTTCGCTAATCAGGCCAAGGAAGATAAGAAATTCGCTGACGGTGAGGAAGAAATCAGCTTCTATGGAGAGCATCAGGCTGGTATTACAACTCCGATGCAGAAGAATATCTACTTTGTTGTGTTGGATTTGCATACGACAGATAGGGAGACCATTATCCAGCTATTCAAGGATTGGACAGCCTATAGCGAGAAGCTGGTAGATGGAGAATTGGTCAAAAAAGATAATTCCAATGCTCTTTTGCCGCCAACAGACACTGGAGAAACAGTCGGTCTCAACCCTTATCGACTGACTTTGACCTTTGGGATCTCAGCCTCTTTTCTGAAAAAAATGGGCTTGTCGGACAAACGACCTAAAGCATTTCGGGATTTGCCGCCTTTTCCAAAGGAGCAGCTTAAAGAAAAATATACGGGTGGCGATATTGTCATTCAGGCCTGCGCGGATGATGAGCAGGTAGCCTTTCATGCGGTCCGCAATCTGGTTCGCAAGGGCAGAAATGCCATCACTATGAAGTGGAGTCAGTCAGGCTTTGCTGCTATCGGAGACCGGATGTCAACGCCTCGTAATCTCTTTGGATTTAAGGACGGCACAGCCAATGTGACCAAGGAAAAAGACTTTGACAAGGTCATTTGGTGCGACAGCAAGGACTGGATGCAGGGCGGCTCTTACATGGCTGTCCGCCGGATCCAGATGTTCCTTGAGACCTGGGACCGGACCAATCTGCAGGAGCAGGAAAACACTTTCGGTCGCTATAAGGAAAGCGGAGCGCCTTTTGGCAAGAAAGACGAGTTTGACGAGGTTGACTTGGACCTGTTGCCAGAGGATTCACATGTCCGTCTAGCCAAGGAGGTTGATAAACCTATATACCGTCGATCTTACTCTTACTCGGATGGGATTGATGAAAGTACTGGTCAGTTTGACACTGGCTTGCTCTTTCTCTCTTTTCAGAAAGATCCAGATAGCTTTGTCAAGGTTCAGACCAATCTAGGCGCTCAAGATAAGATGAATGAGTACGTCACGCATGTCGGCAGTGGCTTGTTTGCTTGCTTTGGCGGAGTGAAAAAAGGAGAGTACCTTGGTCAAAAATTATTTGAATAAAAGCCTGGTGATTTTGGGGCTTTTGCTTGTCTTTTTAGCTAAGCCGGTTTTAGCAGACGAGAGCTACAGCAGTTTATTTGTCAAAATCACTGATGCCAGTACTGCGGTCAAGCAGAAGGATCAGGAAAAAGCCAAGCAGCTAGTCGGAGAAATCAAGACTGAGTTTGATAGGGTGGCTAATCACGACTCTGCAGCGGGACAAGAGGTAAGCAAGGCACTAGACTTATCGGGTCAGGTGACGGAGGAGAAGCTGACACAAATCTCTTCGGCCTTCTTGAAATTTGAGAAAGAGCAGAATCCAGTCGACTTAGAGGCCGAGAAAAAGAAGCTTCTCAGTAAGCTAGAGCCAAAATTTGAAAATCTACAAAAGGCCATTAGTGCTAAGGATTTAGAAGCGACAAGAGAAGCATACAAAAAGATGAATAGCACCTGGACCAGCAATGAAAGCGTGGTGCGAGACAACAGCACAGTCCATTACGGCAAGGTGGAAACAGCTATTTCATTTCTGCGCAGTGCCATCGAGACGGAGCCTACTGACTTTGACATGATTCAGTCTTCTTTTGATGATTTGAAAACCGCCATTGATAATTTTGTCAAAGGTGAGAAAGTCCAAGAAGCTGCTGGCAATCTGACGCTGAAAGATGGAATTAAGCTCCTAGAGGAAGCCTTGAGTCTCTTTCAAAGCGGAGATGATAAAAAGGCTGCTGCCAAGATGAAAGAGTTCATCACTATTTGGCCAACGATTGAAGGAGATGTCAGTGTCAATAATCCTTCGCTTTATACCAAGGTTGAGAGTCAGACACCTGTTATTATGGTCAAGGGGAGCGAAGAGAAGTATCAAAAGCAGCTAGAATCCTTGATTAGTGAGCTGTCCCAGATTGACACGACAGCTTCCTATCATTTCTTTGATGCTATGCTGATTTTGCTGCGTGAGGGTGTAGAAGCGCTCTTGATTGTCATGGCTTTGATAACGACTCTGAAGGCCTCCAAGATGAAAAAAGGACTCAAATGGGTTTATGCCGGCGCAGCGAGTGGAGTTCTATCTAGCGCTGTGATTGCGGCTTTGTTGCAGTTTCTTTTCCCAGCAGTTGCTTCTGGAGCCAATCGTGAGATAATCGAGGGTGCAGTGGGTATTTTCGCTGTCGCCATGATGATATTGGTTGGTATCTGGCTGCATAGCAAGGCATCTATTGAGAAATGGAATGACTTCATGGAAAACCAAATGAAGGCTGTAACAGCCACAGGCAGTTTTCTTTCCATGTTTGCACTTAGCTTTCTGGCAGTTTTCCGTGAAGGGGCTGAGACCATCCTCTTTTATGCAGGAATTCTGCCGCGCATCACTATGACTGATTTCCTTTTGGGAATCGGCTTGGCCGTTCTGGCCTTGGTCTTGCTGGCCTTTATCATGAGCAAGGCGTCCGGTCTTCTCAAGCCACACAGCATTTTCTTCTGGCTGACCTGGCTAATCTATGCCCTGGCCTTTAAAATGCTGGGTGTCAGCATCCATGCCCTTCAGCTGACCAATATCCTACCAACTCACTTAATCAATGGTTTTGTGACTGTAGACTGGATGGGGATTTATCCAAGCCTAGAAGTAGTCTTCAGTCAGGCGTTCTTTATCCTGCTGGTGGTCTATGTTAGCTGGAAAAATCAGAAAAGCGAGCAGCAGCATGGATAAAAAAGAGCAGACTATTATTGAGCATTTAACGGAGTTCAGACGGCGTTTTCTAGCGGTATTGGCTTGCTTTTTCATAGTTTTTCTGGTTAGCTTACTCTTTTCAGCCGATATTTACCGATGGCTGACCAGTAATTTTGAGCAGAAGCTGCTGGTGCTGGGGCCGGATGATATCCTTTGGATTTATATCAGTCTGGCTAGTCTGGTCGCTTTTTCCCTAACCTTGCCATTTCTTGTTTATCAGGTCTGGGAGTTTATTCGACCAGCTTTACGGGCCAATGAAGCACGAGCTGTTTTCGCCTATATCCCGGCTAC
>CAUVQK010000191.1:0-3842 GCA_963553705.1 uncultured Streptococcus sp. | reverse complement strand
TCCTTCCCTTATTATATCAGAAGTCGTCTACAACAACCTTAATCTCGGCTAAAATGCTTCACATAAAATTTTGTGGCTCATTATCAATTGTCAGGCGTAAATCTTTATTGTCCCGATTCTGCGTCCAGTCCAAGACTTGATTTAGCGTCGCCTGCAGCTTGTCCTCAAAGCGATATTTGAGCAAAATCTGATAATGATAGAGATTGTGGGTGCGGGCAATCGGCTTCGGCGTTGGACCCAGGATTTGCACTTTTTTTGACAGACCGCTTCGCAGAATATCCATAACCTCATAGGCTTTTCGAACTGCTGTCTCTTCATCCTTGTGCGACAGGGTTAGACCGACTGTAAAGTAATAAGGCGGATAGCCTAGCTGCCGGCGGATTCCCATTTCATAAGCATAAAAGCCCTCGTAATCCTGTTGCTTAGCAAACTCAATGGCATAATGATGAGGATTGTAGGACTGGATAAAGACCTGACCAGCCTTTTCAGCCCGACCAGCACGGCCCGCCACCTGAGTCAGCAGCTGGAAAGTTCGCTCTGAAGAGCGAAAGTCCGGCAGATTAAGAGCTGTGTCCGCATTGAGAACACCAACTAGCGTCACGTTTGGAAAATCCAATCCCTTAGCAATCATCTGAGTGCCTAAAAGAATATCTGCCTGCCCCTGACCAAAGCTTTCTAAAATGGCTTCATGACTGCCTTTCTTACGGGTCGTATCTACATCCATCCGCAAAATGCGAGCCTGTGGAAAGAGCTGAACTAACTCATCATAAGCTTTCTGCGTCCCAGTGCCATAATAGCGAATGCTGCGGCTGGCACAGTTAGGACAACTCTGAGGAATATTCTTAGTAAAACCACAGTAGTGGCAGTTCATGGTCTTGGTGTCCATATGCAGGGTCAGAGAAATATCACAGTTGGGACAGCTGTCAACGGTCCCACATTCCCGACACATAACAAAGCTGGAATACCCCCGCCTGTTGAGCATGAGAACCGTCTGTTCTCCCTTATCCAGACGATCTTGAATAGCCTCTAGCAGGACTGGGGTGAAATTACTGGCTTCATGCTGTCCGATATAATCTCGAAAATCCACAACTTCCACTTGAGGAATCTGCGCCAGCGGATTTGCACGCTTGCTGAGCAGCTGAAAATCATAGACACCACGGCTTGCTCGAGCACGACTCTCCAAGCTCGGAGTCGCTGACCCCAGCACTAAAGCAGCTTGATTGTACTGAGCTCGCAGGAGAGCCACCTCTCTGGCCTGATAGCGAGGATTAGAATCCTGCTTGTAGGAGGATTCATGCTCTTCATCAATGATGATGGCTCCAATATTTGTCAGCGGAGCAAAAATAGCTGAACGCGCGCCGACAACGACCTGGGCAGCTCCTCGCTCCACCTTGCGCCACTCATCATATTTCTCACCGTCAGACAGGCCTGAATGCAAAATAGCAACTTGGTCGCCAAATCTAGAAATAAAGCGATCAGTAACCTGCGGAGTCAGAGAAATTTCTGGAACCAGCATGATAGCGGTCTTGCCTTGGGCCAGTGCCTCTGCGATGACCTGTAGGTAAACTTCTGTCTTCCCACTGCCTGTGACCCCTTCTAAAAGAACTGGCTGAGAATGACTCTGACCAATTTTCTGAGTGATTGCTGCAACCGCTGCGGCTTGTTCATCATTTAAGGTCAGACTTTGCTGCTGCCGCTCCTTTTGGAAAAAAGCAGCAGAACGGCTGATTTCTCTATCTTCTATGTTAATTAGATTTTCTTTGATAAAGTAATTAATAATATCCCGCGAAAAGTTTTCTCGCAAATCAGTCAAGAGCTGGCTATCCTGCTGCTCTAGCAAGACTTCTTTTAATGCTTGTTTTTTCTTGGCCTGTCGGGGAAGGTCATGATTTTGCAAAGCGGTATGATTGACCTGATACCATTTCTCAGTTTTAATATGCTTCTTGTCCGTCGCCTGATACTCCAGCCGAATACGGCCAGTCTGAGTCAGTCGCATCAGCTTGGCCTGGCTTTTCTTGTCCAAATCAGAAAAGCGAAGGCTGTCCTCCTGTCCAAAGATAGCTGAACGTTCCTCATCATTCAGCAGCTCCGTCGGATAGAGTAGTTTATCATAGCTGGAGTTGAGAAGACTAGGCAGCATAGCCTTTAAAAGGGTAATCTTATAGGAAAAGACTGTCTTGCGCAGTTCGTCCGCTAGCCAGAGCTGTTCCTGATTCAGCACGGGACTGAAATCAAGGACTTCCGCAATCTCCTTCAGCTCTTCTTGGTCTCCTGTCTCATCAAAACCAACCACAATCCCTTGAATCAGGCGATTTCCCTGTCCAAAAGGAACATGGACCCGCATGCCAGCTGTCAGCATCCCTGCAAACTCTTCTGGAATAGCATAACTATAGGGCTTGTCCGTCTGCATCAGAGGAACATCCACAATAATCTTTGCCACTTTCATATTCTCACCCCACTTTCCTAAACATCATTACAGAAAAAATAAGATTGAGCATCCCCAACCTTAAATCTTCTCACCTTCTTCTTTTTCTTTAGCGATTTGCTCTTTAATCTTGCGTTCTTCTTCTTCTTTACGCAGGCGCTCTTCTTCTGCCCGACGGCGAACTGCCTCGCGCTTGCCTTCTGGATCTGGATGGATAACGACATTGCCGGATTCAATTTCTTCCAAAGCACGAAGAGTGGATTTGACAGACTTGAATTCCTGCGTAGCGGGAGCTCCAGCTTCAAGCTCATGCGCACGCTTAGCTTCTAAAATAACCAAGGAATATTTTGACGGAACCTTGTCCAGCAAAGTGTCAATAGACGGTTTTAACATCATAATTTTCTACCTAATTTCTAACTTTCTATCGAATAATCGTTTCATTTTTTGGAAGCATGTCCTGATAACGGCCGATAACACGGTCTACTCGGAAATGCTCTGCTTCAATCACGCGCTTGACACGATCGGCAGCCAGCGGCACCTGATCATTGACAATGGCATAATCATACTCGCGCATGAGGGCAATTTCTTCTTTGGCCTTTTCAATGCGCTGGGCGATAATCTCCGCACTGTCTGTCCCTCGACCAACCAAGCGGTCCTTGAGTTCTTCTAAGTCTGGAGGAGTCAAAAAAATAAAGACGGCATCTGGAACTTTTTTCTTGACTTGCAAAGCTCCCTGAACCTCAATCTCTAAGAAGACATCAATACCTTTATCCAGCGTTTCATTGACATAAGTCAGAGGCGTCCCGTAGTAGTTTCCTACATACTCTGCGTACTCCAGCATCTGGCCCTGACGAATCAGCTCTTCAAACTCCTCACGAGTGCGGAAGAAATAGTCAACTCCATCCACTTCGCCTGGACGCTGAGGACGAGTCGTCATGGATACCGAGTACTGAAATTGGTTATCAGTGCTTTCAAAAATTTCTCGTCTAACAGTCCCTTTTCCTACACCAGAGGGACCAGAAAAGACGATTAGTAAGCCTCGTTCCGTCATCATGTCTCCTTCACAGTCTTTCTATCTAGTGTAACAAAATTAGGCTGATATTTCAAGAGGATAGGAAGAAATGTATGTGTCTAGAGTTTTGAGAAAATAGAAAAAATAAGCAAGCAATCATACGGAAAACCAAATAGGCCAGCAGAACATTCAAGAAAAAAGCAATCTGTTACCAGACTGCATTTCTTCTTTATTTTGCGTAGTCAACGGCTCGCATCTCACGGATAACTGTTACCTTGATATTGCCTGGATATTCTAAGTTATTTTCGATTTTTTCACGAACATCGTGAGCCAAAATCGTAATCTTGTCATCCTTAATCTTGTCCGGCTGAACCATAATCCGGATTTCCCGGCCGGCTTGTAAAG
>CAUVQK010000190.1:0-3881 GCA_963553705.1 uncultured Streptococcus sp. | reverse complement strand
ATAAATTAAGAGAAAATGAGGTAATAGGATGAGATTAGATAAATATTTGAAAGTGTCACGGATTATCAAGCGACGTTCAGTGTCTAAAGAAGTAGCTGACAAGGGCCGGATAAAAGTGAATGGTATCTTGGCTAAGAGCTCAACAAATTTGAAAGTAGATGACTTGGTTGAAGTACGCTTTGGTAATAAACTCTTGACTGTAAAGGTTCTGGAGATGAAAGACAGTACCAAAAAAGAAGATGCAGCTAAAATGTACGAAATCGTCAGTGAAACAAGGATAGAAGAAGATGCCTAAAAATATCGTCCAACTCAATAATCGTTTTATTCAAGATGAAAATCAACGCCGTAGATATGTGGATCAGGAACGGCGGAAACGCAACCGTTTTATGGGTTGGGTTCTGATTTTGGTGATTCTCTTATTTATTCTACCCACCTATAATTTATACCAAAGCTATCAAACCTTGCTGCAGCGTCGTGAACAGTATTCTAAACTCCAGGAGAAATATCAGACGCTCAGCGAAGAAAAGGTCTACCAATCTGATATAGCAGCCAAATTAAAAGATGATAGCTATGCAGCTAAGTATGCACGCGCTAAATACTCTTTTTCAAAAGAGGGCGAGTACATTTATACTATCCCAGATTTATTGCCACAGTAGTTATGGAAGATTTACTAAAAACAATTGAGCAGTTCTTGGAATTTTCAGATGAGAAATTAGAAGAACTGTCTGAAAAAAATCAAGCTTTGAAACTTCAAGAAAATCAAAAGGAAAGGGGAAAACATGCGTAAGTTTTTGTTACTGATATTTTTGCTACCAGCTTTATTTAGCAGTATCACAGTTATTAGTACTGAAAAAGATTTCGTATTAGACGAGGAAGAAAAATATCATTTTACAAGCACTACGTATGGACGCTATTATGATAGCATCCCGACAAATCCTAATGTTTATGAAGAAACTCCTACATTTACAGATTCTACTCTGAGTAAGACTGCTGGAAAGCTAGTTCCAGACCAGCCTATTCAAATAGCAGGATTTTATGTAAATGAAGAAGAAGTTCCGATTTTCAAGCTGAAAAACGGTCAGTTTGTGATAGCGGACAAAAACACAATTTACGAAGATACTATCCAGTCAATTCAAGATATCCATCAAGAAATGTGGCTGAAACCTGGTTTCATTCTCTATGATAAAGCCAATATCAACGGAGCTAAAAAAATCAATACAACATTGGCTCCATATACAAAAGTAAACATTGTCCAAATTGTTCAGACAGTTAAAGGAACTTATGCCCAGATTGAAGGACAGGGCTGGGTTTCTATTGAATTTCTGGATGAGACTGATAATCGAATGGACAAAGTTCAAGAGATTTTGACTAGTAAGTACAACAAGGCGGACTACTCTATCTATGTGAAACAGCTGAACACAGGCAATGAAGCAGGTATCAATCAAGATCAAGAGATGTATTCGGCCAGTGTGACAAAACTGTCTTATCTTTACTATGTGCAGGAACAGCTGGATCAGAAAAAACTTTCGTTAGATCAGAAGTTCAAGTATATTGGAGCAGTCAACGATTTTGCAGGTGCTTACGAACCAGAAGGAAGTGGCAGCATTCCGAAGTCAGCTGATGACAAGGAATATTCAGTTCTGGATTTGATAAATCGAGTGGCCAAAGAATCAGATAATGTCGCCCACAATATTTTAGGCTATTATGCGACCAATCAATCTGATAAAAATTTTCAGCAAACTATCAACAAAATAGCTGGAAAGAAATGGGATGTGGAAGAAAGACAAGCTTCTGCCCGTATGGTTGGAAATGTTTTGGAGGCTATCTATGAGCAAAATGGAATGATTATTGATGCCTTGTCTCAGACAAATTACGATAATCAGCGGATTTCTAAAAATATCAATGCTAAAGTAGCTCATAAAATTGGTGATGCTTATGACTTTAAGCACGATGCTGCGATTGTCTATACAGATTCCCCTTTTATCCTTGTTATTTTCACCAATAATTCAAACTACGATACCATTTCCCAGATAGCAGACGATGTCTATGGAGTCCTGAAATGATCAAGCAAGAATTTCTTAAAAAAGTGCAGGAGAAAGAGTATTTCCAAGACCATCGAAAAGTTTTGGTTGCTGTATCAGGTGGACTGGATTCTATGACACTGCTGCAGCTGTTGATTGATTCTCAAAAAGAACTGGATATCGAGCTTGCGATTGCTCATGTCAATCACAAACAGCGGCCAGAGTCAGATCAAGAAGAAAAGGCATTAGTAAAAATTGCGGAAGAGCTTGGTGTAAAGATTTTTACATCAAGTTTTTCTGGTAATTTTTCAGAAAATGCTGCTCGGCAGTTCCGTTATGATTTTTTGGGGAAAGTGATGCAGGAGGAGCACTATACAGCTTTGGTAACTGCCCACCACGCAGATGATCAAGCTGAGACTGTTTTTATGCGGCTACTGCGTGGAGCTAGACTTCGTCATCTGTCCGGCATGAAAGCTGTCCAGTCTTTTGCTTGCGGGGAGCTGATTCGTCCTTTGCTTACTTTTCATAAGTCAGACTTTCCAGATATTCAGCATTTTGAAGATAGCAGTAATTTTCAAAATGACTATCTCAGAAATCGAATTCGCAATCTTTATCTGCCGGATCTAGAAAAAGAAAATCCACAATTTAAGGATTCTTTGCGGTATCTGGGAAAGGAAATCGAAGATTGGCAGACCGCTTTGTCTTACTTGACCAGAGATTTAGATATAGAAAATGTCCAAGTTTTTCATCAGCAAATCCCTCAGGTTCAACGTTTTCTATTGCAGAACTATCTCGAAAACTTTCCTGGTCTGAATCTGAGCAAGCAGCAGTTTGAGGAAGTTTTAAACATCCTGCGGACTAAGGCCAATTATCAGCACACTTTAAAAAAAGACTATGAGCTTGTTAAAGATTACCAGCGTTTTGAAATCAGAAAAATCAGTCGTAAGCCCGATTTAAAAATGGATTCAATTTTGTTAGAATTTGAGAATCTGATTGAGTTTGGGCATTATCGATTTTCATTCGGGATTCCTTTGAGTGGTGAAAATATCCAGAAAATTTTTGTTTCGCGTGAAACTTCGCTGACACTCCGCTTCCGAAAAGAGGGAGACAGTATTTTGCTGAATGATCATCACAAGAAACTTCGTCGTCTTTTTATTGATAAGAAGGTTTCCTTTGAAGAACGGAATTCATCTGTAATAGTGGAACAAAATCATCAAATTTTAGCAATCTTAAATATTGCTATCAGTGATTTGAGTAAGGCATTAAAAAGTGATATAATGAGTACTGTACTTTATATTCAGAAAATAGATGGGTAAAATTATGCTAGAACAAGATATCAAAAAAATATTGATTTCCCATGAAGAAATCGTGGATGCTGCAAAAAAGCTTGGTCAGCAATTAACCAAAGACTACCAAGGTAAGAATCCAATTTTTGTTGGAATCTTAAAAGGTTCCGTACCTTTTATGGCTGAGCTAATCAAGCATATTGACACACATATTGAGCTTGATTTTATGTTGGTCTCCAGCTACCATGGTGGTACTGCCAGCTCAGGTGTCATTAATGTTATTAAAGACATTGATCAAGACATCACAGGACGTGATATCCTATTTGTTGAGGATATTATTGATACTGGTCAGACTTTGAAAAATCTGTGCAATTTGTTTAAGGAAAGAAATGCTGCATCAGTTAAAATTGCTACACTTTTGGATAAACCAGAAGGCCGTGTTGTTGAAATCAATGCAGATTATACATGTTTCACAATTCCAAATGAATTTGTTGTTGGATATGGGTTAGATTACAATGAAAACTATCGTAATATTCCATATATTGGTATTTTGAAAGAAGAAGTTTATACAAAA
>CAUVQK010000189.1:0-3882 GCA_963553705.1 uncultured Streptococcus sp. | reverse complement strand
CACTATGAGAAGAAAACTTATGATGCTGATGAGAAAACAGAAGAAATCAAGCTAAATGTTGATCCTTCAAGTTATCCTGATCAAATCGAAGAGTCAAAGAAATTAGCTTCTGATTATCTGAATGCTGTTTTCTTAGGTGGAGACGCCAAAAGCAAAGACAAGGCAAAGTCATCCAAGGGCAAGGAAGATTTTGTCTTAGGCGGTAATTTGGAGCAAGATAAAAATGACTTTAGAGCAGCTTTTGCTGAAGACTTCAAACGTAAATTGCATGACTATCCCTTTACTGATAAGGAAGTCAATGCCTTTATCGATGCCTATGTGGAAAATAATGCAAAACGCTCCGAAATTTCTTATACAGTAGCCCAGTACATGCCGAATGAGATAGTGATCAAGATTAAACCGAGAACGGTCAGTCTAAGCAAAACCATCCTGAACTACAGTAAAGAGTTTTCTGATAAGCATCGTTCTGAGTATGCGAATCTTTCGGAATTCTATAAAGCACAAGATAAGAATTATGCTGATGACATGATGGCTGGATTGGACTCACGGCCGCTTCTCACCCCAGAACGAGATTATCAGCTGAAATTTGTCAAGACAGATGGCAAATGGGTCTTGGAGCGTGATTTTTCTTATGAATCTATTGTAATCTCTTTTGAAGGTGATATATCATAATTCTAAAATTGGAGAGCTAATGATTGATGATTGGCTCTCTATTTTTGTTTCCGCGTCCAGCTTTGTGCTATACTGGATGATAGATAAGTGTATTCGAGTAAAGGAGTCTGCCATGAAAAAATTTTATGATAAACTGATGCAAACGCGGCATTATCTTCATCAGCATCCAGAGCTGTCTGGGCAGGAATTTGAAACGACGGCTTTCCTAAAAAGCTATCTGGAAGATTTGGAGATTAGGATTTTAGAATCCGGTCTGAAAACCGGCCTAGTTGCCGAGGTTGGATCTGGCAAGCCGGTTATTGCCCTGAGGGCTGATATTGATGCTCTGCCCATTTTGGAGCGGACTGGTCTGCCTTACGCCAGTCAGAATTCAGGCGTCATGCACGCTTGCGGCCATGATTTTCACCAGACCAGCCTCTTGGGGGCGGCGGAGCTGCTCAAGTCTATGGAAGGAGATTTGAGAGGGACAGTTCGACTGATTTTCCAGCCGGCTGAGGAAACTTCTCAGGGAGCCAGTCAGGTTCTTGCGACTGGTCTGCTGGACGATGTGTCTGCTATTATCGGCTTTCACAATATGCCCCAGCTTAAGGCGGGGCAGCTGGCACTTAAAGCTGGAGCCATGATGGCTGGGGTTGAGAAGTTCAAGGTGGAGGTAGAAGGAGTCAGCAGCCATGCTGCTAGACCCGATTTGGGTGTTGATACAGTATTGACCTTAACCAGTATGATTCAAAATCTGCAGGCTCTAGTGGCCCGCATAGTGTCTCCTTTTGAAGCAGCTGTCTTGTCTGTAACTCATATAGAAGCGGGGGCAACTTGGAATGTATTGCCGCAGTCGGGCTTTTTTGAAGGAACGATTCGCAGTTTCAATCCGACCTTGCAGCAGCGTCTCAAGGAAGACTTTATCCGAATTGTAGAGAATACAGCGGAGAATTTTGGAGCTCAGGTCAGGATTTCTTGGGACCATACACCGCCAGTGACCTATAATGATCCAGAATTGGCTGAGCTGCTCTACGAGCACTCACAGAATCTGGCAGAGGTTCTGCCAGCCAATCCATCCTCGGCTGGAGAAGATTTTGCCTTTTATCAGGAGAAGCTTCCAGGTGTCTTTGCCTTTATCGGCTCAAATGGGGCAGAAAATGCTCCTGACCTCCATCACGACAGCATGGTCATTGACGACGAAGCTTTCAAAGTTTCCGTTCCTTACTATGTGGAGAGCGCCCTCTTTCTCCTGCAGCACTACAGGCAGAAAGTCGAGTGAATGACTGCCTCAAAGCTGATAAAGAAAAGCTATCACCTCCATAAAAAATATATAATGGTCAAGCTTCTCCTTATTTGATATGATAAAGAAAGACTTTTTAGGAGGAATTCGAAATATGAACCTGAAGAAAACCTTGAAATACTTCTCTCTGGCGGCTGTCAGTGTCTTGGCCATTGGTGCCTTAGTGGCCTGCTCATCATCAAGTGAGAAGAAAACAGAAAAAATAAAGGTAGAAGTCGGAACAGTGGGAACGACCAAACCATTTTCATACGAGGATAAAGACGGTAAACTGACTGGCTACGATATCGAAGTCCTTCGTGCTATCTTTAAGGACTCAGATAAGTATGAAGTCAATTTCAATAAGACCAAGTGGGCTTCTATTTTCTCAGGTCTGGACAGCGACCGCTACCAGATCGGTGCCAATAATATCAGCTACTCTGAAGAACGAGCTAACAAATATCTCTATGCTAGTCCATATGCGAAAAATCCAACAGTTTTAGTTGTCCGTAAAGGTGAGGGCATCAAATCGCTGGATGACATTGGCGGCAAGTCTACTGAGGTTGTTCAGGGGACTTCAACAGCTCAGCAACTAGAGGACTATAACAAGGAGCATAGCGACAAACCGACAAAAATCAATTATACGGACGGAACCATTCAGCAAATCTTGGCCAATCTGAATGACGGCCGTACGGACTATAAAGTTTTTGAGCGCATAACTGTAGAGTCTATTATCAAAGACCAAGGCTTGAAAAATCTGGAAGTGATTGAGCTTCCAAGTGATCAGCAGCCTTATGTCTATCCGATTATTGCAAGTGGTCAGGAAGACCTGCAAAAATTTGTCAACAAGCGAATCAAGGAACTCTATGAGGACGGTACGCTTGAAAAACTATCACAAGAATTCTTTGGCGGCTCTTACCTGCCAGATGCAAAAGACATCAAGTAAGAAATCCCATCAAGTTCGGTCTGCATTTGGCTGACTAGACTTTGATACAAGAAATACGATAAGGGCGGGGAAGCTTATTTCCCCAGCCCTTTATCTGCTGTTAATAGGAGTAATGTATGCCTTTCTCAACTGAGACCGAACAAATCAAGAAATTTGAAAACGACGAGGTTGCCCAGCACTATTTTGAAGTGCTGCGGACCTTGATCTCTAAAAAATCAATCTTTGCCCAGCAGGTTGGCCTGCAGGAAGTAGCCAACTATTTGGGAGAGATTTTTACAGCTGCAGGTGCCAAGGTCATGATTGACGACAGCTACACTGCTCCATTTGTTTTGGCGGAGTTTCTTTCTTCAAATCCTGTTGCTAAGACCATTATTTTCTACAACCACTACGATACAGTGCCGGCAGATGATGACCAGCCTTGGACCAATGATCCTTTTACGCTGTCAGTTCATTACGGGGTTATGTATGGGCGAGGAGTGGATGATGACAAGGGGCATATTACCGCTCGTCTGACGGCTGTTCGCAAGTATATTCGAGAGCACGGTGATTTGCCGGTCAATATCATCTTTATGATGGAAGGGGCAGAAGAGTCTGCTTCGACAGACTTGGATAAATATTTGGCCAAGCATCGCAAACGCCTGCGAGGAGCAGATTTGCTGGTCTGGGAGCAAGGCAGCCGCAACAATTTAGGTCAGCTAGAAATCTCAGGCGGCAACAAGGGAATTGTTACCTTTGACATGACGGTCAAAAGTGCAGATGTAGACATTCATTCCAGCTTCGGTGGGGTTATCAATTCCGCTTCCTGGTATTTGCTCAATGCTTTATCCAGCTTGCGCAGTCCAGACGGCCGCATCCTAGTTGAAGGCATCTATGAGCAGGTTCAAGAGCCAAATGAACGGGAGCTGGCCCTAATTGAGGAATATGCCCTGCGGACTCCTGAAGAGTTGAGTCAGGTCTATGGCTTGAAATTGCCGGTTTTGTTGGACGAGCGGAAGGAATTTCTCCGTCG
>CAUVQK010000188.1:0-3944 GCA_963553705.1 uncultured Streptococcus sp. | reverse complement strand
TCAGTACTTCGGACCAGACGACTCTGCAAGAGATTCAATTATTTACAAAGAAATTAAAAGAAATTTTAGGAGGATAAGATGGCCTTTCAAACATCTGTTAGCTTAGCAAACTGTGAATATACCTATTCACTTCACCCAAATGTCAAGAAATTTACCTTGCGCGACAATACTTTCGCGGAAAGCAAGGTTGGAAACTATGAACTCTCTCGTCTGCTGGAAGCTGTTCCCAATAGCGGAAATGGTTTTCTGCTGAAAATCATCGTTAATAAAGATTTGAATGGTTTTAAAATTAACATCACTGACAAATCAGGCCTGCGCTTGGTCAATATTTTCAAATCAGAAGATCATCACATTATCCAGCAAAAATTTTATTTCTTGATGGACAGCCTGGTTGAAAGAAATATTTTTGAAAAGACACCGCAATAAGCAAGATTCTCGCAATTTTGCTTTTTTGGTTTTGACTCTTTAAAAAACCAAACGAACTTGACTTCTACTTAGAGCACTTGAAGAAATGACCAACCGAACACAAGGAAAGGATTAACGATGGTTGAACTGACCTATTTGGATCCCTATAAAGTAAAACGAACACTCACGTATGAAGACTTTGACGAATTTCTTCTAGCCTTCTCTGGCTGCGTCACGGTTCCTGACTCGCTCAAGGTGCTTTCTGTTACCTATAAGGGACACCAGCTGCCTTTTACAGGGCTAATTGGGGACTTATACCGCCAGATGTACCAGTTAGACCTAAGTCCCTATCAGGACTAAGTTTTTCAACGCTACTATTCCCAGCGATTACTGATTTTCTTTTTTATAAATCAAACATCCTTAATTAGTTGATTTTTTCACAAACTTCCTATAAAATAGAATTAGAAAGGTTGTGATTTTGTGAAAACTGAAAAAAATACTACAATTCCTCGAGCAACTGCTAAGAGACTGTCGCTCTACTATCGTATTTTTAAACGGTTTAATGCTGAGAAGATTGAAAAGGCCAACTCCAAGCAAATTGCTGAAGCTATTGGCATTGACTCTGCTACCGTTAGACGAGATTTTTCTTATTTCGGTGAACTTGGCCGCAGAGGATTTGGCTATGATGTCAAGAAATTGATGAACTTTTTTGCTGACCTCTTGAATGACAATGCTATCACCAATGTCATGATTGTTGGTGTCGGTAACATGGGGCGGGCTCTGCTGCACTATCGTTTTCATGAGCGCAATAAAATGAAGGTTGTAATGGCTTTCGACACAGATGACCATCCAGAAGTTGGCAGCACAACCAGCGATGGGATTCCTATCTATGGAATTTCCCAAATCAAAGAAAAAATACAGTCAGGAAATGTGCAAACTGCCATCCTAACTGTACCTAGCGTAAAAGCCCAAGAAGTTGCATCTATCTTAGTTCAGGCTGGTGTCAAGGGCATTCTCTGCTTTTCACCAGTAAATCTATCCCTACCTAAGGACGTGGTCGTTCAGTATGTTGACCTGACTAGCGAACTGCAGACTCTGCTCTACTTCATGAGAAAAAATGAACATTAATTTGAAAGAGGTATTGAATACTCAATGAGTAAACCAATTATTGGAATAACCGGAAATGAAAGAGAAATCCCAGACGATCACTTCATCCATATGAGCTATACAGCGACTGGATTTGTTGAGGGAGTTAAACAAGTTGGCGGAATTCCAATGATTTTGCCAATCGGTGATGAAGAAATGGCAAAACAATATGTTTCCATTGTTGACAAATTAATCATCACAGGCGGTCAGAATGTATGTCCCCAGTTCTATGGAGAAGAAAAAGTCATTGACAGCGATGATTATCTACTCAAACGGGACATTTTTGAATTAGCTTTAATCAAGGAAGCTCGCCGTCAAAATAAACCAATCTTCACCGTCTGCCGCGGAACCCAACTTTATAATGTCGCCCTAGGCGGTACTCTTCATCAAGACATTGAAGATCATTGGCAAGATAGCTCTGCTGAGTACACAACTCAAAGCATGGTGACCAAGAACGGTTCCGTTTTACATGAAATCTATGGCCCTGCATCTGAAATCAACTCCTTCCACCACCAAAGTATCAAGGATTTAGCAGCTGGCCTAGAAGTCATCGCCTATGATCCGCGCGATAAGATTATTGAAGCCATTACTTCTACTGATGGCAGTCCTTTTCTTGGTGTCCAATGGCACCCAGAGTTCCTGTTTGGCTCCAGAGAAGGAGACTTAGCTCTATTTGATTATGTTGTCAATATTCTTTAAAAGCCTTTATTCCTAGATAAACTTCTGTTCTACACGAATAGAAGTTTTTTATATTCAAGTAAATCAAATTATATCATATCTGTCTCTTCTCGGTAGCTATAGTAACCGACCTTAGAGACAATCAGATGATCTAAAAGAACCAAGCCCATCATCTCACAAGCTTCTTTCATATGCTGCGTCACTTCATCATCGTTTCTACTAGGAACGACTGAGCCTGACGGATGATTGTGTACCAGTATGATAGATGTCGCCAGGTGCTTGAGAGCGTAGTGGAGAATTTCTCTCGGCTCAGCAATGCTTCTGCTGACCGTCCCCATGAAAATGGTCTGCTGGTGAAGAATTTGATTTTGACTATTAAGATAAATGGCCACCAAGCACTCCTGCCTCATATCTCCTAGCTCTTGCTGCATCTTCTGTGCTAATTTTTGACTGCCCATGATCTGCTCTTTCTGCAGAACCTCTGCTCGGTTAATCCGACGTCCTAATTCGATAATGGCCTGCAGCTCCACAGCCTTAATCGGACCGATTCCAGAAATAGTCTGCAATTCTTGCAAAGTTAAATACTTGAGATCGTTCAAACTAGAAATTGATGATAAAATTCTTTGAGAAACTTGAAAAACAGTTTCTTTTTTGTTGCCTGTCCTAAGGAAAATTGATAGAAGCTCTTGGTTACTGAGTTTTTCAGCCCCTTCTCTCATTAAACGCTCGCGCGGCATTATGCTAATATCATCTTGAAATGAAATGCTATACATAGAAACCTCCTTACCTTATTATTCGGAAAAAGAGTCGAAATCGGCAAGAAAAGATACAAAAAATAAAGATTGAAAATCTTTCGTCCAGAACAAATTTTAGATAAAAAAACTCCAAAAGTTAGAGTTTTTCCTAACCTTTAGAGTGAAATTTTTTTAACTTTAGATCTGCATTTGATTATAGGACTTACTGAAAGATTCAAGAACTTCCTTAGGAGCCTTATCATACTCGACAGAGCCTTCTAACGTTCCCTTGACAATAGTCCGGTTGGTTGCCGCGGCATCCTCACAGGTAACCAAAGTAATCTCTGTAACGCCTTCAGTATCCTCAATCAGATCCGTTCGATCTGGAGTTACTGTTTCAACACTAGTAATTACATAAGTATAGACTTGCTCTTTATCGGTGATATAGATTTTCATACCAGCCTTGGCACGATCCAGTGGGGAAAAGAGCATGTTACTAGCCCCGGTGATGCCAAAGACATGGTGGCTAGCCAAGGCGTAATTTCCCTGCCCCATCTGCTGGGTCTCTTTCATCGTACCAGCACCATAATACAATCCGGCATTATCCAGTCCTTTGAAGATCGGCAAGTTCATAGATACTTCTGGAATAGAGATGCCTCCGATTACAGGCAGTTGCTGCGCTTTCCACTGAGCGTTGATGACCGCCTCTGTAGAAAGTGACTCTACCTTATTAAAATCAAAACTAGTCTCAGCGTTTTTATTTTTACTAATAGAATCTTTGGAAACCTTGCTGACCTGATATTGGTTGGTATGCCAAACCATAATCATGTTTCGAATTTGCGCATTAAAGATTAAGCCAAGAGCCACAATAATTAATAATGTCGAAACAATATTGATAAAAATATTTCTTTTGATTTTTTGTTTTCTTTTTCGACTTCTTTTTCATTGTACCATATAGAGGTCCTCTTTTACGATTCGTTT
>CAUVQK010000187.1:0-3947 GCA_963553705.1 uncultured Streptococcus sp. | reverse complement strand
TGTATTTAAATAATATATCGGAGGATATCACATGATTTACAAAAAACCATGTGAATTTTGCGCAATTAGATTGACTTTCGCCTATAAATCTAGTTAAATAGACAATGGACAAATATTGAAAGGAATTATCGGCATGCGTCACAAAACCCAAAGAGCCCTTGCGCTCAGCGCTATCTTCTGTTTAGCGTTCCCCACACAAATATTACAAGTCTTTTCTCAGGGAGAACAGACCACTGTAAATTATCATTTTGTCAATCAGGCGGATCTTACACCTGAACAACTCCAGCAAGTGGTGAAAGAGAATCCGACTGGTACGGCGACGACTGATGTGGCGGATTATCAATTGGTCTATGAGCAAGATACAAGCTCAAAACCTCAACCACCTAGTCAATCCGATGAATCTTCAGCATCATCGGAAGAGTCCTCTGAATCTGAGAGTTCGTCCTCTTCAGAGTCCGAGAGCTCCTCTTCCTCAGAATCTGAGTCCTCCAGCTCATCAGATTCCGCGAGTTCCGAATCGTCTAGCTCGTCAGAGTCCGATTCCGAGAGTTCCAGTTCATCAGAATCTTCTTCTGTACCTGGAGACCCAGAACCATCCAAACCTCAAGACCCAGGCTCACTTCCTAAGACGGGTGAGTTGAATGCGGTCATCCTGCAGTGGCTCATTAGTGCACTCCTATTGATTCTAGGGACACTGCTTGCATGGTCTTTCCGTAAGCAAAACGGCTCTTGGAAATTCTGGTTGCTCTTAGTTATCGGTTTATCCGGTTTAGGTGCTGGTCGCGCTGCTCTGGCGCAAATGAATTATTTGCGTGCTAGCGAGACCCAGACGGTAACCAAGGGGCAAACTTATCAATATACGCCGCCTAAAATCGATGGCTTCACTTATGTCGGTTATATCCACACAAGTTCTAACAAGCCAAAAGTAGAAGGTACCGTAACAGCTCGTTATCTAACCGAGAAGCAAGACAAATTAGCAGATGATCTCGTAACAACTGGTACCGTGGGAAGTGACTTTACATTAGAAGAGAAAACTTTCCAAGGTTACGAGCTTGCTCGTATTGAAGGGAAGACTTCTGGTCACTACCAAACTGAACCACAAGTCACGACCTTCATCTATACACCGAAAGAATCACAATCCTCAGCTAAGGAATCTGGACGCGTCCAAGTAACTTACGTTGATGAGAAAGACGCTCAGTTAGCAGATCCAGTTACCTTAGAAGGTGAAGTAGATGCAAGTTATGCAACTGAGAAGAAAGAAATCACAGGCCACAACTTCTTGCGAGTAGAAGGGCCAGAGACCGGGACCTTCAAGACAGAAGTCCAAAACGTGAAGTACATCTATCAAGCCATTCCGAAACCAAGAGGCACAGTTAACGTAACCTACGTGGACGAGCAAGATGCTAAATTGGCGGATCCAGTTACCTTGGAAGGCGAAGTAGACGCAGCCTACACGACCCAAAAGAAAGAAGTGTCTGGTTATAACTTCTTGCGAGTAGAAGGGCCAGAGACCGGAACCTTCAAGACAGAAGCCCAAAACGTCAAGTACATCTATCAAGTCATTCCGAAGCCGCGAGGAACAGTGAATGTGACTTACGTGGACGAACAAGACGTCAAATTGGCAGACCCAGTTACCTTAGAAGGTGAAGTGGATGCAAGTTATACAACTGAGAAGAAAGAAATCACAGGCTACAACTTCTTACGAGTAGAAGGTCCAGAGACTGGTACTTTCAAAGCAGAAGTCCAAAACGTGAAATATATTTACCAACCCATTCCGAAACTACGCGGAACAGTCAATGTAAGCTATGTGGACGAACAAGACGTCAAATTGGCAGACCCAGTTACCTTAGAAGGTGAAGTGGATGCAAGTTATACAACTGAGAAGAAAGAAATCACAGGCTACAACTTCTTACGAGTAGAAGGTCCAGAGACTGGTACTTTCAAAGCAGAAGTCCAAAACGTGAAATATATTTACCAACCCATTCCGAAACTACGCGGAACAGTCAATGTAAGCTATGTGGACGAACAGGACGCTAAATTGGCAGATCCCGTTACCTTAGAAGGTGAAGTGGACGCGGTCTATACAACTGAGAAGAAAGAAATTTCAGGCTATAACTTCTTGCGAGTAGAGGGTCCAGAAACTGGTACTTTCAAAGCAGAAGTCCAAAACGTCAAGTACATCTACCAAGCCATTCCAAAACCACGCGGAACAGTGAACGTAACCTACGTGGATGAGCAAGACGCAAGATTAGCAAATCCGGTCACTTTAGAAGGCGAAGTAGATGCAGCCTATACTACTGAGAAGAAAGAAATCTCAGGTTATCGCTTCTTGCGTGTAGAGGGTCCAGAAACCGGAGCTTTCAAGACAGAAGTTCAGAATGTCAAGTACATCTACCAAGCCATTCCGAAACCACGTGGAACGGTAAACGTAACTTACGTGGACGAACAAGACGCCAAATTGGCAGACCCAGTCACTTTAGAAGGTGAAGTGGATGCAAGTTATACCACCGAGAAGAAAGAAATCACAGGCTACAACTTCTTACGAGTAGAAGGGTCAGAGACTGGTACTTTCAAAGCAGAAGTCCAAAACGTGAAGTACATCTATCAAGCAATTCCGAAGCCACGTGGAACGGTAAACGTAACTTACGTGGACGAGCAAGACACCAAAGTAGCAGATCCCGAAACTTTGGAGGGCGAAGTAGACGCAGCCTACACGACCCAGAAGAAAGAAGTATCTGGTTATAACTTCCTGCGAGTAGAGGGTCCAGAAACAGGCACCTTCAAGTCCGAAGTTCAGAACGTCAAGTACATCTATCAAGCCATTCCAAAACCACGTGGAACGGTTAATGTAACTTACGTAGACGAGCAAGACGCAAAATTGGCAGATCCTGAGACTTTAGAAGGTGAAGTGGATGCAAGTTATGCTGCTGAGAAGAAAGAAATCAAAGGCTATAACTTCCTGCGAGTAGAGGGTCCAGAGACAGGCACTTTCAAAGCAGAAGTCCAAAAAGTTAAGTACATCTACCAAGCCATTCCAAAACCACGCGGAACGGTTAATGTAACTTACGTTGACGAGCAAGACGCTAAATTGTCCGACCCAGTTACCTTGGAAGGCGAAGTGGACGCAAGTTATACAACTGAGAAGAAAGAAGTCACAGGTTATAACTTCCTGCGAGTAGAGGGTCCAGAAACTGGGGCCTTCAAGTCCGAAGTTCAGAACGTCAAGTATATCTACCAAGCCATTCCAAAACCACGCGGAACAGTGAATGTAACCTATGTGGACGAACAAGATGCTAAGTTGGCAGATCCGGTCACTTTAGAAGGTGAAGTGGATGCAAGTTATACAGCTGAGAAGAAAGAAATCACAGGTTATAACTTCCTGCGAGTAGAGGGTCCAGAAACTGGGGCCTTCAAGTCCGAAGTTCAGAACGTCAAGTACATCTACCAAGCAATTCCGAAGCCGCGAGGAACAGTTAACGTAACCTACGTGGACGAACAAGATGCAAAAGTGGCAGATCCAGAAACTTTGGAGGGCGAAGTGGATGTAGCCTACACGGCCCAGAAGAAAGAAGTAGCAGGCTATAATTTCTTGCGAGTGGAAGGCCCAGAGACAGGTGCTTTCAAAGCGGAAGCCCAAAACGTCAAGTACATCTACCAAGCCATTCCGAAACCACGTGGAACGGTGAATGTCACTTACGTGGACGAACAAGATGCAAAAGTGGCAGATCCAGAAACTTTGGAGGGCGAAGTGGATGTAGCCTACACGGCCCAGAAGAAAGAAGTAGCAGGCTATAATTTCTTGCGAGTGGAAGGCCCAGAGACAGGTGCTTTCAAAGCGGAAGCCCAAAACGTCAAGTACATCTACCAAGCCATTCCGAAACCACGTGGAACGGTGAATGTCACTTACGTAGACGAGCAAGACGCAAAATTGGCAGATCCGGTCACTT
>CAUVQK010000186.1:0-3969 GCA_963553705.1 uncultured Streptococcus sp. | reverse complement strand
ATAAAAGTAATTAAAATGTCATACAAAAATTACTGATGAAGAATCTTATGTTTAAAATACTTTTTACAAGAACGAAAAACTGTTTCAGATTTATTTGAGCAAAAAAGGCCGACTTTGTGAAAGCTCATAAGCTGAAATTTATGGTAGGAGAAAGGAGGAGGACATGCTGATTTTTCCACTGATTAACGATACATCTCGGAAGATTATCCACATTGATATGGATGCTTTTTTCGCTTCGGTGGAAGAGCGGGATAATCCTAAGTTAAAGGGGCATCCAGTCATCATCGGCAGCGACCCACGCTTGACTGGCGGTCGTGGTGTCGTCTCCACCTGCAATTATGAGGCCAGAAAGTTCGGAGTTCATTCGGCTATGAGCTCCAAGGAAGCCTATGAGCGTTGCCCGCAGGGGATTTTTATATCGGGGAATTACGAAAAATATCAGGCAGTCGGCTTGCAGATCCGAGAGATTTTCAAACGCTATACGGACTTGATTGAGCCAATGAGTATCGACGAGGCTTATCTGGATGTAACGGAAAACAAGCTTGGGATTAAATCCGCAGTCAAAATAGCCAAGCTGATTCAGCACGATATCTGGAATGAGCTGCAACTGACGGCTTCGGCAGGCGTTTCTTATAATAAGTTTCTGGCCAAGATTGCCAGTGATTATGAGAAGCCTCATGGTCTGACTGTTATTCTACCCGAAGAGGCTGAGGCCTTTCTGGCGCCTATGGACATCGCCAAGTTTCATGGAGTTGGTAAGAAGAGTGTTGAAAAACTGCATGAAATGGGAGTTTATACTGGTGCAGATCTGCTCAAGATACCAGAAATGACCCTGATTGATAAGTTTGGTCGCTTTGGTTTTGAACTCTACCGGAAAGCGCGTGGCATCAGCAATAGTCCGGTCAAATCCAATCGTATTCGTAAGTCGATTGGGAAGGAGCGGACCTATGCCAAACTGCTCTATAGTGAGGAGGATATCAAGAAAGAGCTGACCCTGCTGGCTCAGAAAGTAGAAAATAGCCTGACTAAGCATGACAAGAAAGGACGAACCATCGTTCTGAAAATCCGCTATGCAGATTTCTCCACCTTGACTAAAAGGAAAAGTTTGAATCTAGCCACTCGAGACAGGGAGCAAATCGAGCGAACGGCTCATGAGATTTACGATAGCTTGGAAGAACAACCACGAGGTATCCGACTGCTAGGACTGACAGTGACGGGGTTTGAATAGGGGTAAGAAGAGATTTGGGAGGCAGAGAATTGCTTGATAGCGTCAAAATGAGCAAAAAGAGGGAAGATGTTTGGCAAGGCCATTGTTTGATTAGAGAAACTGGTCTATCACTTATATCTCTTTGCAGATATGTGTCATTTTTGATATAATAACTTTATAGCATAGTATAGTTTAAAGGGGAGGCGATGCTATAGTGAAAAGATAAGTCGGGCATCAACAGCCCCTATCTAGCAGTGAGACAGTACTCCAATGTTTCAAGCTTCTCGCTATCTTTCTGGTAGGAGGCTGATAATTAGAAGAATAATCCGAAAGGAGGTTAGAAAATGCAAGTTAGCAATCAAAGAAGTGACTCCTCTGTCAAGCAAATTTTGTTATTTCTGCTCTGGTCCTTTGGTATTGCTTGGTCTGCTTGGATTGTCTCTGTTTTGCTGAAGGATCGTGTTCCACTGCTTCCTCAATTGCTCTATATATTAGGAGCCTTTGGTCCTGCTATTGGAACGAAGGTCGTCTTGGGCAAGTCTTTGAAAGAAATGATAGCCTTTATCAAGGTTGCCAAAAAAGGGAGTTGGCCCTATCTGCTTCTCTATACAGGACTTTTCACGACGGTCATGCTTATCTGGTCCAAACCCCTACCTAATTTCAATTTTGTAAGAATCTTTATTATTTTTCTTATCACGACTATACTGACAGGTGGTAATGAAGAGATTGGATGGCAGGGATTCCTGCAGCCGACCTTGGAAAAGATTCTTCCTTTTCCATTAGCGACTGTAATATCAGGGTTAATCTGGGCTCTATGGCATCTGCCCCTCTTCTTTATGCCAGGAAGCAGTCAGGTTGGAGTCACTTTTATAGCATTTGTTCTCTTTTGTCCTCTGGGTCGTTTTTGGTTGGCTGCTCTGTACAAGAAAACTCAATCGGTCCTCTATTGTATGCTCTTTCACGGCTTGATTAATACTATAGGTGAGGTGATTTTTATTGGTAAGGGAACGGAAAATCCACGATTTTTCATCGGCTATAGCTTAATAGCTCTTTATAGTATCTATCTATGGTACCAAAGCCAGCGACAAGAGGAGGCGTGAGAAAGGAGTAGGGCGGTTGTTTGATTGGAGAAACTGTTGCCCCTTCTGCTGAGTATATCTAGCCTGCAGCTACTCAACTGTCTGTTTGGGATGTTTTGCCTATGCCAGAACGGTAAGCAGAAAATTACTAGACCTTTTCAAGAAAAGCAGTAGAGATTTATTCTCAACTGCTTTTTGTGTTTATGCTCCAAAAATACTGTGAATATCTTCTTCCCTTATCCCAATCATAGGGTCAATTTTCTGGAAGTTTTCCTCAGTTAGGACATAGTTTTCCACAGGTGTTTTCATTTTATCCACAGGATTGTGGACATTACTTTCAGTTTGCGGGAGGTCGCCAAAGCGCTCGATTAGATAGGTTTTGCGGGCGGTTCCAGTATTTTTTGCAGCATAGTCAAAGGCTGCTTTGTCCCCAAGTAAGATCAACTTGCTCTTGGCGCGGGTGATAGCAGTGTAGATGAGGTTGCGCTGCAGCATCCGGTGACTGCTCTTGGTGATGGGCAAGATGACCACCGGAAATTCACTGCCCTGAGACTTGTGGATGCTCATGGCGTAGGCTAGGCGAATCTTGTACCACTCACTGCGCTGATAAACAAGTTCATTGCCATCAAAGTCAATGGTCAGCTCGTCCTGCTTGGAGTCGGTGTACTTAGCAGGCAGCAGGTCGCTGATGTAGCCTAAGTCACCGTTGAAGACATTGCTTTCAGCATCATTGACCAAGTGGATAACCCTGTCTCCTTGGCGATACTGACAGTCGGGAGCTTCAAAGGTCAGCTCATCTTTCGCGACAGGATTGATGAGATTTTGCATAAGATTGTTAATCTGGTCAATGCCGGCTGGCCCCCGGTACATGGGGGCTAGTACCTGAACATCTTGAGCTGGGATACCGCTGCGAATGGCTGCGCTAGCGATTTTTTCAATCATAGGCGGGATATGCTCATTTCTAGCTTCGAAATATGAGCGGTCCGCCTTTTTCTCTGTAAAGTCAGCCGGTAAAATGCCCTTCTGAATCTGGCTGGCCAGTGTGACGATTGTAGACTCTTCGCTCTGCCGATAGATGGTTTCCAGCTTGGTCTGTGAGATAGTCGGTATCTGCAGCAAGTCTGCTAGAACCTGACCTGGACTGACAGACGGAAGTTGATCCGCATCTCCAACAATCAAGAGTTTGGTCTGAGAGGAGATATTGCTGAGGAGCTGATTAGCCAGCCAAGTATCCACCATGGAAAATTCATCCACGATGATAAAATCAGCATCCAGATAATCATCCAAATGACTGGTATCATCATCTCCAGTCATTCCCAAATGGCGGTGGATAGTGGCGCTAGGAAGACCAGTCAATTCGTTCATGCGCCGAGCAGCACGTCCAGTGGGTGCTGCTAGCAGAATAGGCAGATCATTGACCTTTCGCAGAGCCAAACCGCGAAGCTGGGCGTAGACTGCGATGATACAGTTGATAACGGTAGTTTTTCCAGTACCCGGTCCGCCGGTTAGGATAAAGACCTTCTGATTGATAGCCTGACGGATGGCTTCTTTTTGGATACTGTCATAGGAGATGCCGGAGCTTTCCTCCACTTCCTGGATGGCCGCAGTAATGTTATCTGCGTCAAAGCAGTTTTGCTCTCCTTTTTCTAGCAGACGGACCAGATTATTTTTTATTCCTTCTTC
>CAUVQK010000185.1:0-3976 GCA_963553705.1 uncultured Streptococcus sp. | reverse complement strand
GCAACAGGTGGTTTAGCTTGTGGCTGAATCAGGACCAAATCGACATTTGCTTCATCCGCAAGAGACTGCGCTTCGCTCAGCGGTTTAATACCTAATTGTTCGCCGTCAAGACCGATCAAGCGAACTTCACGCACACGAATTTCATCATTGATGAATAAGTCTTGTTTTGCTATGGTTTTCACCTCTTTTTTTATTTTTCGAGAAAAACAAGTGCGGACCTGCTAACGCAAACCCGCACTACATGATAGTATTTCATTACTGAAACTGAATCCTGTAGAGCCAGACAACGTTAGTCGCAAGGCGAGAAGCTCTCACTTCTGCTTTTCTCAACTCTACTATCATACCAAGTTTCATTTTATTTGTCAATGATTTTTTTCGCTTTTTCTTCGATAAATGCAACAACTTCAGAAATGCCAATACCAGTGGTATCAAAATGTATGGCATCGTCTGCCGGTCTCAATGGCGAAACCTCGCGATGACTATCCTTATAATCCCGCTCTGCAATTTCTTCTTTCAGTTTCTCCAAGTCAGCAGGAATACCTTTAGATAGATTTTCCTTGTAACGGCGCTCAGCTCTTTCCTCAACCGAAGCTACCAGATAAATCTTGAGCTCAGCCTGAGGCAAGACAACCGTTCCAATATCACGGCCATCCATGACAATCCCTCCCTGAGCTGCAATTTGCTGCTGCAAGGCCACCATTTTCTCACGGACTTGAGGAATGGCAGATACCCAAGAAACATTATTGGTAACTTCATTTTCCCGAATCGGGTGAGTCACATCCACGTCGCCGACAAAGACTAGCTGCTCGCCATCTTCTGCTCGACCAAAACTGACCGAATGATTGTTGAGCAAGTCCACAATTTCAGTGGCATCTGCTTCCGTCAGATGATGCCGCAGAGCCAGATAGGTTGCAGCCCGGTACATGGCTCCTGTATCTAAATAAGTATAGCCAAAATCCTTAGCAATAATCTTGGCAACGGTTGATTTTCCACTGGAAGCAGGACCGTCAATTGCAATTTGAATCTGTTTCATGGCTGGCTCCTATTCAATCTTCACAACATCACCTGGATTGGCATACCAAGAACCAGTGGACATATGAGAAGGGTTCAGCTGTTCCAGCTTGGCAATAGAAATACCTGCACGCGCCGCAATGGCTGCTTCTCCTTCGCCAGGCTGAACAGTCAGAGTCCCTTCAGAGGATTCTGTGGTATTTGCCGCCGTCTGCTCTGCTGTAGAAGACGCTTCACTGCTAGAACTTGCTGCTGAAGTGCCGTAGAAACCTTCCATTTGGGTCTGTCTATTACTTCCTCCAGTAGACAGATAGGTCAGGAAGCATACCACCGCAACCACTAAAATACAGAAAATAATGGTTAATATGGTCAACAAACGGTCTGCATTCAAGGCGCTAAACTTCTTAGTTCGTTTCAACTTATCTTCTCCGTTATCGTATACATCTTCTTCCCATGGTTCTTTTTCCATGACTTCCTCCTTGAGTTTTTCTTAAAATCTTATTACAATATGGGTATGAAAGTAACACTCATTCCCGAACGGTGCATTGCCTGTGGGCTTTGTCAAACCTACTCAGATCTTTTTGACTATCATGACAATGGCATAGTCAAATTTTACCAGGACGACCAGCTCCTAGAAAAGGAAATCGCTGAGGATCCCGATGTCGTGGAAGCCATCAAAAACTGCCCAACCCGAGCTCTTTTGAAAGACTAGGATTTTTTGGACTGACTGCCATAGTAAGCTTCAAAATAGTCAATATGGGTAAAATTATCTACTAATTCTACCTCACCCTTAAAATGCTCATTAAGGGCTAGGGCATTGACAAAATATTTCTTAGGCCACTTGCGCATACAAAAACTCCGGCTGCGGCTCTGCCCTTTAAAATATAAGGTAATTGACGTCTTAGTCACTTCGACTTTTTCAATATCTGAAATCTTGACCTTTATTGGAGTAAAGGGATTGGCTGTGATAATTCGCAAGGTTCCATCATCATAAATGGTAAAATAACGATGAACTCCCATGCCCAGCAAAACCATGAACAAGAAGAAAGAAAACAGAACAAGAGTCGGCACTCGTGAGCTTTCATACATCAAAGCTAGGCCAACAAAAATCGGAATGACCGATAAAGACCAATATATTATCAGGATAGCTACATCTGGCTGCCAGTGATAGCGAACCTTACCGAAAATCTTTATCATGCTCACACCCCCATACTACTAGTTTAGCATAAATTAAGAAAAAATAGAACATGTAGACTTGCCTATTCTATTTTTTATTTATGATTTTGCTGTCTTAAAGAAGCTATCAGACAAGTAGCCCTTGCCTCTGACCATATCATACTCAATCAGTTTCAAATCATCTGCTATTTCTTGAGCTTCTTCGTCCAATTCCTTTTTATCCACGCTGGCCTTATGCAATACTTCTGTTAATAAAGCATAGTAAGGTGATACTTTGGAATTTGTCTGCTCCAGTAAGAGAGCGGAGAAATCGCTAGAATTGACTCTTGGATAATCGAGTTTAGGAGTTTCATAATTACTCCAAACGAAATAATCTGTCAGATATTGGCTTTCTGGATTTTCTTTAAAGGCTGACTGAGGATAGAGACCAGGCAAATGGTCACCGTAAAAGACGACTGTTACTTTTTTATCTACCTTTGAAAGCTTCTCCAAAAACTCCTTGGTCGCCTGATCTGTATGGTAAAGCATTCTGACATAGCTGGAAAGAGATTCGTTCCCTTCCTTGCTAAAATCAGGATAGCTGGCAGACATGTAGACAGGATTGGGCTCACTCCAAGGCATGTGGTTCTGCATGGTCATGACAGAGAAAAACTGTCCCTGCTTGCCATTCAAATGTTCCAAGACCTGATTATAGGTCGTTTGATCGCTGTAATTCCCACCAATATTATTACCTTTCAGGCCTTTGGTACCATAGTGAATAAAGGTATCAAATCCCAAATCCTGGTAAATGACATTTCTGGCATAATTGCTAGGAGAGGCCAGATGGATTACTGTCCGATTCTTAGATGAATAAGCATCACTAATGGAAGGGAATCTATTCATCCTAGGAACAATTTCAGTATAGAGAACCGAAATAGACGGAGACAGATTATAAAAAGGCAAACCAGTCAGGGTCTGAAATTCCATGTTGGCCGTTCCTCCACCATAGCCGTCTGACTTCATCAGTCCACTGGTGGTGCGAGTTTTAACTTCCTGAATATAAGGAATTGGATTCTCAGACATAGTAACGCCATCAACCCGAGCAGGGTCAGAAAAACTTTCACTCAGGAGATAAATTACCGTTTGATCTTCGATTTTATTCTGGCGTTCTTTGTTAATAGCTTCCGCAAGATTCTTATACTTTTTTTCTATCTCTTGAATCTTTTCCTTAGAATAGCCACGCGGCTCAATCATGGTTGTATCCGACATCTGTGAAAACCAGACAAAAGAAAGGGAGCGGAGCTGTGAATTGACAGTATTTCCCATCCAAGTCAGGTCATGGAAATTATTTAAGATCGAAATAACTGGGATATTCTCTACTATTTTGCCATTCTTTTTAGTAGCAAATATATCCATGACTCCCAAGAAAAAGACTAGGGGTAGGACTAGCAAGAGAAGTTGGTATTTAAGAACGGTAATGAGCTTGCCTGGCAAGATTTTCTTACGCAAATACCAGTAGAGAGCACCTAAAGCAACTAGTCCCAAGATAGCATAAAATCCGTAATTGCCTCCGAGAAAGTCAAAGAGAGTCTTGGGATTTCTCAGCCAGACCATATCACTAGGCAAAATTGGCTCTTGGCGATACTGAAATTTCAGACTGCTGGCTATGGTAGCAACCACTACTAGCGCTGTTATCAGCATGGTTGGCAGGAGAAAATGATTGAAAATCAGGTAAAGAGCCATAAAAATCATGAAAAAAACGATGATTTGAAAAAGACTGGCTCCAGTGAAAAGATACCTCTCTAAAACA
>CAUVQK010000184.1:0-3988 GCA_963553705.1 uncultured Streptococcus sp. | reverse complement strand
CAAATTTCAATGGGACATTCTATTTTTTGCTTGACTTTGATTTACAGAGATGTTATCATCTAGTTATAAAGACTAGATAAGAAAGTGATAAAGATTTGAACACTCAACAAGTTTTTCCCAAGTGGGACGAATTACCAGATCTGGAGCTATATTTGGACCAAGTCCTGCTCTATGTAAACAATGTCTGTGGCTCTTCTATTTCAGCTGCTGACAAGGGACTGACCGCTTCTATGATTAACAACTACGTCAAGCATGGCTATATTGCCAAGCCGGTCAAGAAAAAATATCAACGCCGCCAAGTAGCACGCTTGATTGCCATTACAACCTTAAAAACGGTCTTTTCTATCCAGGAAATTTCAGCTACTTTAAATATGCTGCATAAATCAGCAGATTCACGAGAACTTTATGATGACTTCGTTGACTATATGAACGGCAGAAAGCTAGAGGTGGCACCCATTATTTCCACTGCTTGCCAGACGGTCAAACTCTATCAGAAGACCTTATCCCTAATCCAAGTACCAAATGAGGAGGAAGAAAATCTTGAACTACGCGCTTAAACTCAGTAAAAAACTATCCTTTGGAGAGGAAATTGCCAACGCCGTTACCCATGCGGTAGGAGCCGTTCTGATGCTGATTCTGCTGCCTATCTCAGCTATTTATAGCTATGAAGGGCACGGATTAGTGGCTGCTGTCGGAACTTCTATCTTTGTTATCAGCCTCTTTCTCATGTTCCTCTCCTCGACAGTCTATCACTCTATGTCCTATGGCTCGACCCACAAGTATATCTTGCGCATTATCGACCACTCCATGATTTACATCGCTATCGCTGGCAGCTACACGCCAGTCGTGCTGTCGCTGATGAATAACTGGTTTGGCTATCTCATCATTGCCATCCAGTGGGGCACGACCATCTTTGGCATTCTTTATAAGATTTTCGCTAAGAAGGTCAATGAAAAATTCAGTCTGGCACTCTATTTGATTATGGGCTGGCTGGTCGTCTTTATCATTCCGCAAATTATCGGTCAAACCGGACCTGTCTTCTGGGGACTCATGCTGGCTGGTGGCCTCTGCTATACTGTAGGAGCTGGCTTCTATGCTCAAAAGAAGCCCTACTTCCACATGATTTGGCACCTTTTCATTCTAGCGGCCTCTGCCCTGCAATACCTTGCTATCGTTTACTTTATGTAAGAAAAATACAAAACCGTCTGAGGATTCTCAAACGGTTTCTTTTTTTATGCTGTTTATCGATTCATCCCTGCTTTTCCAGAGGACTTCTTTGCTTGTGCGCTTTTCTGACTTGCTTAAAGATTGGATATAAGATTGGGACAGCGATAACTGTTGCTAGACTGGAGCCAAATGTACCAGTAATCTCAGCTACTGCCAGTAAAAAGGCTGCTGGTAAACTACTCCCGCCAAACAGTGTTCCTGTCAGAGTGTACTTGAAAATATTGAGCACAATCTTCACCAAAGCAGCTACTACTGCTGTCACAAGAATATTTCTTAGTCGATCCTTTCTCTGAAAGAGTCCTTCATACAGAAAATGAATCACCACGGCCACCGCAAGTGCTTCTAACAAGATAATTGGGATTTCTGCCGCATAACCATTTAACAAGTCAAATATTCCCAATCCGATGGCAGCCGCCAAAAAACCGAGTTTACTGCCAAAAATCAGACAGCCCACTACCACCAGTGCATTTCCAAAGTGAATAAACTGAGCTCCGACAGGAATTTTAAAAAACTGAATACTCAGAAAAATCAAAGCAGCAAATAAACTAATCATGGTTAAGGTTTGCAAATCAAGTGTTTGTTTCTTCATCTTTTTCCTCCATTAAGGCTTGAAAATCAGCAAAAAGCTCTCCTAGGTAGGGTTGGTAAAAAACGCCCTTCTTTGGATCTATTTGCTCTTTAAAGCTAAGTACCAAGCTCTTTTCAATAAACTTCAAAATAACCGGCAGGGCTTGCTTGATGTCAATCCCCTGAACAAAAGCCGCAGCTACAAGTGTCGTCAATATATCACCCGTTCCAAAAAATTGCTGGGGCAAAGCTGGACTAGAAAAGAGGTTAAACTCCTCTGTTGCCGCATCAAAATAGGCCACACCAATCTGATTTTCTTTCATGGGCAAGCCAGTTAGCAAGACCTTGCTCGGTCCTAACTCAGCCAAACGCTTGCTATAGTTCTCCCATCTATCTTCTGATAAGCTATCTTCGTAGGATTCCTCCAACAACAAACAGGCTTCCGTCAAATTGGGCAGAACCAAATCAGCATGCTGGCATAGGTGACGCATATGGTCTAGATGGGCATCTGAAAATCCCTGATAAAATGTTCCCTTATCCCCCATGATAGGATCCACGATAAGGGGCAAGCTTTTTTCCTCTTTAAAGCGCAGCAAATTTTCCACCTGTATGTCAGATTTCAAATATCCTGTTACCAGAGCTGAAAAGTCGAACTCTAGGCTCTGCCATTGTTTCAAAAAAGCAAGCATCCCATGCGTGTAATCATCTATATAGACGTCTGGAAAACCGCCTGTATGGGACGATAAAATCATGGTTGGCAAGAGGGCCACCTCTAGCTGGCAAATTGCAAAAAGCGGCAGGGCAGCTGTTGCGGCAACCTTACCTAAGCCAGAAATATCTGTAGCTAGAATGACTGTTTTTGTTTTCATGACTCCTCCTACTTGCTCTCTATTGTAAAATATCTAAAAATGAGTTACAATATGAAAAAATCAAATCTGTATGGGGACAGTTTTATGGTTAAAGCAAAATACCAACGCATCGTTGATAAGATTACTAAGGATATTAAAGAGGGAAAATTGGCTACTGGTCAGAAAATTCCTTCTGTCCGACAGCTTGCAGAGCGTTATCACTGCAGTAAGGATACTGCGCAGAAGGCTCTGATTGAGCTCAAGTATCAGAAGTACATCTATGCCGTTCCCAAAAGCGGCTACTATGTGCTGGAGAATGCTCAGGAAGAAAAGCAGGATTTGGAGCTGCCTGTGAGGGATGACCGCCACCAAGCCTATGAGGATTTCCGACTCTGTGTAAATGAAACTCTGATCGGTAGGGAAAATTATCTCTTCAACTATTACCCTCAGCAGGAAGGACTGGAGGATCTGCGTCGCTCTGTGCAAAAACTGATGTTGGACTCTGCTGTCTATGCTTCTAGGGATCAGTTGGTACTGACTTCCGGCACCCAGCAAGCTCTCTATATCCTTTCACAGATTGAATTTCCCAACCAAAAAGATCGTATCTTGGTGGAGCAGCCGACCTACCATCGAATTAATGATCTTCTGCTAGCGCAAAAGCTTCCTTATGAAACCATTGAAAGAACACCGCAGGGGATTAATCTGCAAAAGTTGGAGAAGATTTTTAAAAGCGGAAAGATCAAGTTTTTCTACACCATTCCTCGCTTTCACTATCCCTTGGGTCACTCTTACAGTCGGCAGGAAAAGGAAGAGATTCTTCGGCTGGCACAGCTCTATAATGTCTATATCGTAGAGGATGACTACCTATCAGACTTTGATAGCCGACGGAAGCTGACCTTTCACTATCTAGACAATAGCCAGAGGGTCATCTACATCAAGTCCTTTTCTACCAGCCTTTTCCCAGCCCTGAGGATTACCGCCCTACTCCTTCCGCCCCAGATTCAAAAGACCTTTATCGCTTACAAAAGTGCCGTGGACTATGACAGCAACCTCATCATGCAGAAGGCTCTATCGCTCTATATCGACAGTCTCATGTTTGAAAAAAATAGGCTGGCGCTGCTGCAGCTTCAAGAAGAGGAAGCAAGAAAAGCGCAGACACTGCTAGAGCAAGCTCAGCTGCCGCTAGCTAGCTATCTGACCAAGGACGGCATTCTGTTAGACTTGAGGTCACTTTCTTCCGTCAGTGCTCTCAAACACAGCAGGCTGCCGCTTGACTTTTTTGAACAGAGCTACCTTGCTAGCTGCCCTTATCAGTATGCTAAGCTGCCTTACGATAACTTAGAAGA
>CAUVQK010000183.1:0-3990 GCA_963553705.1 uncultured Streptococcus sp. | reverse complement strand
TCCGCCAAAAACGCCACCGTCGCGTTCGCGGAAAACTCTCTGGAACTGCTGATCGCCCACGTTTGAACGTATTCCGTTCTAATACAGGCATCTACGCTCAAGTGATTGATGACGTAGCGGGTGTAACGCTCGCAAGCGCTTCAACTCTTGACAAAGAAGTTTCAAAAGGAACTAAAACAGAACAAGCCGTTGTTGTTGGTAAGCTCGTTGCTGAACGTGCAGTTGCTAAAGGTATTTCTGAAGTCGTCTTCGACCGCGGTGGATATCTCTATCACGGACGTGTAAAAGCTTTGGCTGATGCAGCTCGTGAAAACGGATTGAAATTCTAAGAGGAGGACACTAGAAAATGGCATTTAAAGACAACGCAGTTGAACTTGAAGAACGTTTAGTTGCCATCAACCGTGTTACAAAAGTTGTTAAAGGTGGACGTCGTCTTCGCTTTGCAGCTCTTGTAGTTGTTGGTGATCGCAATGGTCGTGTTGGTTTCGGTACTGGTAAAGCCCAAGAAGTACCAGAAGCAATCCGCAAAGCAGTTGAAGATGCGAAGAAGAATTTGATTGAAGTACCAATGGTTGGCACAACAATTCCTCACGAAGTTCTTTCAGAATTTGGCGGAGCTAAAGTATTGCTTAAGCCAGCTGTTGAGGGTTCTGGAGTTGCTGCTGGTGGTGCGGTTCGTGCCGTCATCGAATTGGCAGGTGTAGCAGATGTTACATCTAAATCTCTTGGCTCTAACACTCCAATCAACATCGTTCGCGCAACTGTTGAAGGTTTGAAACAATTAAAACGCGCTGAAGAAGTTGCTGCCCTTCGTGGTATTTCAGTTTCTGACTTGGCATAAGAAAGGGGATAACATGGCTCAAATTAAAATTACTTTGACTAAGTCTCCAATCGGACGCATCCCGTCACAACGTAAAACTGTTGTAGCACTTGGACTTGGCAAATTGAACAGCTCAGTTATCAAAGAAGATAATCCAGCAGTACGCGGTATGATTACTGCAGTATCACACTTGGTAACTGTTGAAGAAGTTAAATAAGCTTTGCTGATTTAACAACTTTAAATTAAAATACGTTAGGGGATGGGATTTTCTCAGCCCCTAAAACTAAATATATGTATAGGCGAGTTTATATAGGAGACACCTTTTCTCCTATATGAGCGCTAGCATTTTACAAAAGAGGAGAAATAATATAATGAAACTTCATGAATTACAACCTGCTGCAGGTTCTCGTAAAGTCCGCAACCGTGTTGGTCGTGGTACATCATCTGGTAACGGTAAAACATCTGGCCGTGGTCAAAAAGGTCAAAAAGCTCGTAGCGGTGGCGGCGTTCGCCTTGGTTTTGAAGGTGGACAAACTCCATTGTTCCGTCGTCTTCCAAAACGTGGTTTCTTGAACATCAACCGCAAAGAATATGCGATTGTTAACCTTGACCAACTGAACGCCTTTGAAGATGGCGCTGAAGTAACACCAGTTGTTCTCATCGAAGCAGGTATTGTAAAAGCTGAAAAATCAGGTATCAAGATTCTTGGTAACGGAGAATTGACAAAGAAATTGACTGTTAAAGCAGCTAAATTCTCTAAATCAGCTGAAGAAGCTATCACTGCTAAAGGTGGTTCAGTGGAAGTCATCTAAGCGAGGTGACCTATGTTTTTCAAACTATTAAAAGACGCATTTAAAATCAAACAGGTACGATCTAAGATTCTGTTCACTATTTTTATCATCTTAGTTTTCCGTATCGGTACAACCATAACGGTTCCGGGGATTAATGCCAAAGCCTTAAGCAATTTGAATGATTTGCCGTTCTTGAATATGCTGAGCTTGGTCTCTGGTAACGCCATGCGCAACTTCTCTGTCTTTGCACTTGGAGTCAGTCCTTACATCACAGCTTCTATCGTTGTTCAGTTGCTGCAAATGGACTTGCTTCCGAAGTTTGTAGAGTGGGGCAAGCAAGGGGAAGTAGGACGGAGGAAGCTGAATCAAGCGACCCGTTATATCGCCCTAGTTTTGGCCTTTGTGCAGGCAATTGGGATTACCGCTGGTTTTGATACTCTCTCAAGAGCTAATCTGGTTGCTAATCCTAATGTTCAGACCTACGCTTTGATTTGCGTTCTTCTAGCAACTGGTTCAATGATTGTAACTTGGCTAGGTGAGCAGATTACAGACAAGGGTTACGGAAATGGCGTTTCCATGATCATCTTTGCTGGTATCGTTTCAGCTATCCCTGATATGATTAAAGGTATTTATGAAGATTACTTTGTCAATATTCCTAGTGAACGTTTGACTTCATCCTTCATTTTTGTAGGAATTCTGATTGTGGCAGTCCTGCTTATCATTTACTTTACAACCTTTGTACAGCAGGCTGAATATAAAATTCCAATTCAGTATACGAAAGTAGCTAAGGGTGCACCTTCTAGCTCCTATCTGCCACTGAAAGTCAATCCAGCTGGGGTTATTCCAGTAATCTTTGCTAGCTCGATTACAGCTGCACCGGCAGCGATTTTCCAAGTTGTCAGTGCCTTGGGCTATGACGCAGATTGGGTTAAGACAGCTCAGTCACTTTTGGCAACAACGACCATTAGTGGCATGTTCATGTACGCCTTCCTGATTGTCCTCTTTACCTTCTTCTATACTTTTGTACAGATTAATCCAGAGAAGACAGCAGAAAATCTGCAAAAGAGCGGAGCCTACATTCCAGGTGTTCGTCCTGGTAAAGGAACAGAAGACTACATGTCTAAGCTGTTGCGTCGTTTGGCAACAGTGGGATCTCTCTTCCTAGGTTTCATCTCTATCCTGCCTATCTTGGCTAAAGATGTATTTGGATTGACAGATGCCGTTGCTCTTGGAGGGACTAGTCTCTTGATCATCATCTCAACTGGTATTGAGGGAATGAAACAGCTAGAAGGCTACCTGCTGAAGAGAAAGTATGTCGGCTTTATGGATACTTCAGAGTAAGGGACTTTTTGAAAAGCTTTTCTAATGAGAAGCCTGTTCAGATAACCTTTCTTGAACCGAAAATAAACAAAATAAAAGGGGACAGAGTAGACTCACCCCCTTCTATTTTGTTTTTAAACGAGTTTATTAATCGGTTTAATAGATTGCTTTAAAAACAAAAAAGGAGACCAATCATGAATCTTTTGATTATGGGCTTACCAGGTGCTGGTAAAGGAACTCAAGCTGCTAAAATCGTTGAGCGCTTCAATGTTGCACATATTTCAACTGGAGATATGTTCCGTGCAGCGATTGCTAACCAAACAGAGATGGGCGTTTTAGCCAAGTCCTATATTGACAAGGGCGAGTTGGTACCAGACCAAGTGACAAACGGCATTGTCAAAGAGCGCTTGAGTCAGGATGATATTAAGCAAGCAGGCTTCCTCTTGGATGGCTATCCACGCACGATTGAGCAAGCAAATGCCTTGGATCAAACGCTAGCAGAGCTTGATTTAGCTTTGGACGGAGTTATCAATATCGAAGTGGATCCTAACAGCTTGCTGGAGCGTTTGAGCGGCCGGATTATCCATCGTGAAACAGGTGAAACCTTCCATAAGGTCTTTAATCCACCAGCAGACTACAAGGAAGAGGATTATTACCAGCGTGAAGATGATAAGCCTGAGACAGTTAAACGTCGTTTGGATGTCAATATCGCTCAGGGTCAGCCGATTATTGATCACTATCGCAGCAAAGGTCTGGTCCATGATATTCAAGGAAATCAAGATATTAATGATGTCTTCTCAGCTATCGAAAAAGTCTTGACAAATTTGAAATAAAAGCGTTTTTCCTACTTGCAATATTTGACAAGTAGTGATACAATGAATTAGTCTGACTTATAATTGTTACCTCTGTGCCCAGAGGTGATGAATCAAAATTTAGGGAGGTACTTTTGCGTGGCAAAAGATGATGTGATTGAAGTCGAAGGCAAGGTAATTGATACTATGCCAAACGCAATGTTTACGGTTGAACTTGAAAATGGACATCAGATTTTAGCAACAGTTT
>CAUVQK010000182.1:0-3991 GCA_963553705.1 uncultured Streptococcus sp. | reverse complement strand
ATTTAATAAAAACAAAAAAGATGGACAAAATTCGTCCATCTTTAAACTTTGTTGAATTATTTTAGAAAAACTCATCAAACAGACTCAACTGGTTATCCTCAGGCATATTGCCTAGGATGCCCATGTCGTCCATTTTTTCGACTAGGGTGCTAGAGAGACCGCCGCGCTTGCGGAGCTCTGTCTTGGAGAGGAATTCGCCTTCTTCTCGTGCTCTGACCACTTGGCGGGCAACGTTGTCACCGAGACCGTCCATAGCAGAGAATGGTGGAATAAGGGTATTTCCTTCGATGAGAAACTCGGTTGCGTGGCTCTTATAGAGATCTAGCTTCCCAAACTTGAAACCTCGCTCCAGCATTTCATTGACGATTTCCAAAGTCGTATATAGGTCAATTTCTACATTGGAGGCTTCGTTGTTCTTACGTTTCTCAGCGATTTCGTCCATCCGGCGCTTGATGGCATCAAGTCCGCCACTCATAGTCTTGATATCAAAGGCCTTGGCCCGGATTGAGAAATAGGCACAGTAGTAATAAAGCGGATGATGCACCTTGAAGTAGGCCACCCGCAGGGCCATCATAACGTAGGCTGCCGCATGGGCCTTGGGGAACATGTACTTGATCTTTCCACAGGACTCGATGTACCATTCTGGCACATTGTTTTCCTTCATGGATGCGATGTAGCCATTGCGCTCTTCTTCAGAAATCTTCAGCCAGAGGCCCTTCCGCACGCGCTCCATGATCGTAAAGGCCATCTTAGGATCCAAGCCCTTGTGCATGAGGTAAACCATGATGTCGTCCCGACAGCCGATAACGGTGGATAGGTCAGCAATTCCTTGCTTGATCAAGTCCTGAGCATTGCCCAGCCAAACGTCCGTACCATGAGAGAGACCAGACAGCTGTAAGAGCTCAGCAAAGGTCGTCGGATGGGTCTCATCAACCATTCCCCGTACAAAATTGGTCCCAAACTCCGGAATTCCCAGCATACCAGTCGGCGTGCCGATTTGCTCCTGAGTCACACCCAGAATATCTGTTCCAGAAAAGAGGGCCATGACGCCAGCATCATCCATAGGAATGTCATTAGGATCAATGCCAGACAAGTCCTGAAGCTTCCGAATCATGGTCGGATCATCGTGTCCCAGAACGTCTAGCTTGAGGACATTTTCATCAATATCGTGGAAGTTAAAGTGGGTGGTCTGCCACTCGGCCGTCACATCGTCAGCTGGATATTGGACCGGTGTAAAGTCATAAACATCCATGTAGTTAGGGATAACAACGATTCCACCTGGGTGTTGTCCAGTCGTCCGCTTGACTCCGGCAGCTCCCTGCGCCAGACGCTCAACTTCTGCGTCCCGGTAGAACTTCCCGTAGTCGCGCTCGTAGCCCTTGACAAATCCATAGGCCGTCTTAGCCGCAACGGTACCAACGGTACCAGCCCGAAAGGCATATTCTGAACCAAAGATATCCCGCACGTCCAAGTGGGCGCTCGGCTGATCCTCCCCAGAGAAGTTCAAGTCAATATCGGGTACCTTGTCCCCGTCAAATCCAAGGAAGGTCTCAAAAGGAATATCCTGACCGTTCTTGCTCAGCTTGTGGCCGCACTCTGGACAGTCCTTATCCGGCATATCAAAGCCAGAACCATAAGAGCCGTCCGTGATGAACTCGCTGTATTGGCATTTGCCACAGACATAGTGGGGCGACAAAGGATTAACCTCGGTAATCCCAATCATGGTCGCGACAAAGCTGGAACCGACAGACCCTCGTGAACCTACCAGATAGCCCCGCTCATTGGAGCGTTGCACCAACATCTGCGAAGCCAGGTAAATCACAGCGAAGCCATTCCCCAAGATGGAGGTCAGCTCTTTTTCAATTCGCAAGTCCACGATATCTGGCAGCGGATTACCATAAATCTCAAAGGCTTTTTGATAGGTCAGCTCGGCAACTGTCTCCTCAGCCTTGTCAATGAAAGGCGTATAGAGGTCGCCCTTGACCACCTCTACCGGCTCAAAGGTCTCCGCCAGCTGATTCGGATTAGTGATAACCAGCTTCTTAGCCAAATCCTCGCCTAGGAAGGCAAATTCGTCCAGCATTTCATTGGTGGTCCGGAAGTGAGCCTTAGGAAGCGGAGCCGGCTGAGCATTTTCACCGTGACCAATGGTCCGGTTAATCATGGCTCCCTGACCAAGACTCCGGACAATAATCTCACGATAGATTTCTTCTTCCGGCTCGATATAGTGGACGTTCCCCGTCGCAAGGACAGGCTTGCCCAAGCGATCGCCGACCTCAATCAGATTGCGAATAATGGTCTGCAGTTCTTCCTGGTCCTTGATTTGCTCCTTGGCAATCAGCGGCTCATAGATAGCCGGTGGCATGACCTCGATAAAGTCATAATACTTGGCTACTTCGACAGCAGCATCCACCCCCTGAGAAACAACGGCATCATAGACTTCGCCTTCAGAGCAAGCAGATCCCAGAATCAGGCCTTCACGATGGGCATCCAGAACAGTCCGTGGAATCCGCGGAACTCCTTCAAAATACTTGGTATTGGACAGACTGACTAACTTGAAAATATTCTTGAGTCCCGTCTGATTTTTCACATAAATAGTCGCATGCTTGACCCGAGCTTTCTTGTAGGAATTCTCATCGACCAGATCCGTATTCAAATCCTTGAGATTGGTCACACCATGCTTTTCAGCCACATCCTTGATAAAGATAAAGAGGAGACGGCCAGTTGCTTCCGCGTCATAGTTTGCCATGTGGTGGTGCTCCAGAGCAATCTGGAAACGCTTGGTCAAGGGCCCCAGACCATGACGCTTGTACTCTGGATAGAGATTGCGGGCAAACTCCAGCGTGTCAATGACTGGCTGAGTAATTTTTGGCAGGCCATGCCGCTCATAATTGACATTCATAAAGCCCACGTCAAAGGTAGCATTATGGGCAACAAGGACACTGTCCTTGCAAAATTCCTGAAATTCTTTCAGCACCTGCTCCAGTGGTTTGGCATTGCGGACATGCTCATCTGTAATCCCGGTCAGATCCGTCGTAAAGGCCGACAGAGGATGCCCAGGATTGATAAACTCATCAAACTCAGCGATAATATTGCCCTTGTGCATCTTGCTGGCAGCAACCTGAATCAAGTCATTGTATACCGCCGAAAGTCCCGTCGTCTCCACGTCAAAAACTACATAAGTCGCATCGCTCAGCGCCATGTCCACTTCATTGTAGACGATGGGCACCCGGTCTTCGACAATATTGGCCTCCATACCATAAATCAGCTGGATACCAGCCTTCTTAGCTGCCTTGTAGCCATGGGGAAAGCTCTGCACATTGCCATGGTCGGTAATGGCGACAGCCTTGTGGCCCCACTTGGCTGCCGTTGCAACGATTTCCTCGACTTCAGGCAGGGCGTCCATCGTAGACATATTGGTATGGGCGTGAAACTCTACCCGCTTCTGACCCTCAGGCATCAGGTCCTTGCGCTCATAGTGGGTGACGGCTTGCACATCCTGCACATTCATGGTCAGGTCGCGGGTGAAGTTGTTCATCTCCACGTTTCCGCGCACGCGCAGCCAGGCACCTTTCTTAATCATGTCAAACTTCTTGGCTTCTTCTTCGTTTTTCATCCATTTCTGCAAGGAGAAGCTGGAAGTATAGTCTGTCATCTTGAAATTGAGCAAGACCCGGCCAGTTCGAGTGACCTTCTGCTCCAGGTCAAAGACCATTCCCTCAAAGACCAGACGATTTTCCTCAGTCTGAACTTCAATCATAGGGGTAATCTCTGCCTTGTCCAGCTTTGGTTTAGCCGCAGCCTTGCGAGCTTGGAAGTCATAGGCTGGCTTTTCCTCTGGCGGTGGTGCCATCTGCTGCAGGGATTCCATGGCTTTGAGCGCTTCTTCATTGGCCGCCTGAACAATCTTGTCATTCTCAGCCTGGAAATTCTCCGCTTGTTGCTGGGTCAGCTCATCGCTGTGCTGAACCTGACAGGTCAGCTGAGGAAA
>CAUVQK010000181.1:0-3992 GCA_963553705.1 uncultured Streptococcus sp. | reverse complement strand
TAAAGTCTTTTCTTATGATGGGCTTTTAGCTTTTTTTTTGGTAAAATAAACAATAGATAAAAAAGAGTGGGATGAAAATAATGAGTTGACGGAATCGGTTCTTATCAGCCTGCACTGTAATGTGGACGGACTCTGAAAAGTAGATTATATCAAGCTTTAGAGCAAGTCGCATCTGCATTTTCTTATAAAGATTAAGAAATTAGAAGTTAGAGATTAAAAGTAAAGATGAAAAATGGTATTTTGATTTCGCTGGAAGGTCCAGAAGGGGCTGGAAAGTCGAGTGTGTTGGAAGCCTTGCTTCCTTTTTTGAAAAATTATGGCACTGGTCTGATTACGACGCGGGAGCCGGGCGGTGTCCAGATTGCGGAGGCCATTCGCGAAGTGATTTTGGAGCCTAGTCATACGGCTATGGATGCAAAGACTGAGCTCTTGCTGTACATAGCCAGCCGCCGCCAGCACTTGGCTGAGCGGGTTTTACCAGCTTTGGCGCAAGGGGAAATCGTCTTGATGGACCGTTTTATTGATAGTTCAGTGGCCTATCAGGGCTACGGACGGGGTCTGGATGTGGCAGATATTGAATGGCTCAATCAGTTTGCGACAGATGGACTCAAGCCTGATTTGACCCTCTATTTTGATATTGATGTGGAAGAAGGGCTGGCGCGGATTGCTAAGAGCGAAAGCCGAGAGGTGAATCGGCTTGATCTGGAGGGTTTAGACCTGCATCAGCGGGTTCGGCAGGGCTATTTGGCGATTCTTGACAAGGAGCCTGAGCGCTTTGTCAAGGTAGATGCCAGCCAACCTTTGGATAAGGTAGTGGCTGATAGTTTGGCCATCATTCAGGAACGATTCGGGAATCCGTCATGAAGATAAAAGATTTACAGCAAAGCCAACCCAGCTTGTTTGAGCAGTTTCAGCATATTTTGGAACAGGGGCGGCTAAGCCATGCCTACTTGTTTACCGGAGCTTTTGGCAGTTTTGAAATGGCCCAAATCCTGTCTCAGAGTCTTTTTTGCGAGAATAAGCAAGGCGTCTGGCCTTGTCAGTCCTGTCGTTCTTGTCGTTTGATTGCAGCAGAAGATTTTTCTGATGTAACTGTGGTGCGACCGGTTAATAACATTATTAAAACAGACCGAGTTCGGGAGTTGGTCCGAAACTTCTCTCAAAGTGGTTTAGAAGGCAGTCGGCAGGTTTTCATTATCTGCGATGCGGATCGGATGCACATCAATGCAGCCAATTCCTTGCTCAAAGTCATTGAGGAACCGCAGAGTGAGATTTATATCTTTCTTCTGACTGCTGATGAACAGCTGATTCTGCCGACGATTCGAAGTCGGACTCAGGTTTATCATTTCTTGAAAAATACAGCTGCTCTGCAGCACAGTTTGGAACAGGATGGCTTGATTAAAAGTCGAGCGGAGCTACTAGCTGCTTATAGTCAGACTCAGTCAGAAGCGGCTAGCTTGGCTCATAATAATGCCTTTTTTGAATTAGTCAGCGAATGCGAGCGCTTTGTCAAGGATTTTCAAACTCGTCCAAGTCAGGCATTTCTGCAGGTTTCGCGTCTGGCAAAGCTGGCTGATGATAAGGAGAAGCAGGAACAGGTCTTCAAGCTCTTGGAAGTGTTATTTTATAAAGAGATAGCAACAGAAAGCGGTCGACAGGCCTTGGAGCAGCTTTTGCTGGCTCGGAAGATGTGGCGGGCCAACGTATCTTTTCAAAACGCTTTAGAATATATGACTTTGACGGGAAATTAAAAAGAGGCAGCACAGGAGTATAAAATGGATAAAAAAGACTTATTTGACGCCTTGGATGATTTTTCACAGACGCTTTTAGTGACCCTTGCTGAGGTGGAGGCTGTCAAGAAAAATCTCAAGAGTGTGGTAGAGGAAAATATTGCTCTGCATCTGGAAAATGACAAGTTGAGGGAGCGCTTGGGAGAGGTGGAGAAGGAAGCTCCGGCCAAGACCAAGAAAAACCGAGATAATCTGCGTAAGCTTTACTATGACGGCTTTCATGTCTGTACGGATTTCTATGGTCAGCGCCGGGAGAATGACGCAGAGTGCATGTTCTGCGATGAATTATTATTTAGGGAGTAGTGATGCAGGTTCAAAAAAGTTTTAAGGGCGAAACTGCCTACGGCAAGCTTTATTTGGTCGCGACTCCTATCGGCAATCTGGATGATATGAGCCTCCGCATGGTCAATACCTTGAAAGAGGTTGACAGGATTGCGGCTGAAGATACGAGAAATACGGGCCTTCTGCTCAAGCATTTTGGGATTGAGACTAAGCAGATCAGTTTTCATGAGCACAATGCCAAGGAGAAAATTCCAGTTCTCTTGGACATGCTTCAAAGTGGAAATGATATAGCTCAGGTTTCGGATGCTGGTCTGCCCAGTATTTCTGATCCTGGACATGATTTGGTTCAGGCAGCGCTAGAAGCCGGAATTACTGTAGTACCGATTCCTGGTCCTAGCGCTGGAATTACTGCCTTGATTGCCAGCGGCTTGGCTCCTCAACCGCATATTTTCTATGGTTTTCTGCCTAGAAAGGCTGGCCAGCAGAAGGAATTTTTCACTAGCAAAAAATCTTATCCTGAGACCCAGATTTTCTACGAATCCCCTCATCGGGTTCGGGCTACGCTGGAAAACATGCTGGCAGTTTATGGTGACCGACAAGTCGTTTTGGTGCGTGAGTTGACTAAGATTCACGAAGAGTATCAACGAGGGCTGATTTCAGAGTTGCTGGCCTATACGGCTGAACATCCGCCTAAAGGAGAGTGTCTCTTGATTGTAGCTGGGGCGGCAGAAGATGCTCCACAAGAAATTTCTCAAGAGCAGATCCTAGCTGAGATTGATCTTTTAGTTGAAGCCGGCAGCAAAAAAAATCAGGCTATCAAGGAGGTGGCCAAGAAATACGGCAGGAACAAGAGCGAGCTCTATGCGGTTTATCATGAACTAAGAGGAAGTTGAAGACTTTAAAAATGTGTTTAATCATGGTCTCTGCTGTCAAATTTTTATAGTAGGTTGTTGATGTTTATCGTACTTCGAGGTTCTTATGCAATTACAGTTTAACTTAGCTTTAATTAAAAATTATAAAAGCAACAGTCAAAAGGCTCGTGTTTTGACAGAAGATTGGGTTGCTCGTCATAGCTATTGCCCAAATTGTGGTAAAAGTCCTTTGAAACACTATGAAAATAATCGCCCTGTTGCAGACTTCTTTTGCCAGAGGTGTTCAGAAGAATTTGAACTAAAAAGTAAAAAGGGAAATTTTTCTTCTATTATTAATGACGGTGCTTATGCAACTATGGTTGAGAGAGTACAAGCAGATAATAATCCAAACTTTTTCTTTTTGACCTATTCGGAAACTTATGAAGTTCAAAATTTTATAGTCCTTCCCAAGCAATTTATAACAGTTGACACTATAATTAAGAGGAAGCCACTTGGTCCGACGGCAAGACGAGCGGGATGGGTAGGCTGCAATATCGATTTGTCACAAGTGCCGTCAAAGGGAAGAATATTTCTAGTTAAAAATGGTCAGATTAGAGAGCCTGAACTAGTGCATAAAGAATTTAGAGAGACCTTATTTCTTAGAAAGCAATCTTTTGCTACTAGGGGATGGTTACTGGAAATTCTCAAATGCTTGGATAAAATCAAGGAGAGAGAGTTTACGCTTGAAGATATGTATTCTTTTGAGGAGAGCTTAAAACTCATTTTCCCTAACAACCATCATATTAAGGACAAAATTCGCCAACAATTGCAACTGCTAAGAGATAAAGGGATGATAGAATTTATTGGAAGAGGAAGATATAGGAAGTTATGAAAATTGATTAGACACTTTCTATAAAAATTAAATCTGTAATTTTTCTACGTCTTCAGACTTAGTAATCCTGACCTAAACTCAGGATTTTTTTGTTACCTTAATTAGACAGTTGGTTTTGCTTATCTATATTTCAACAATGTTCGGGAATTGGCTAAAAAAGTGCTAGATTTCTGAAAT